>JAYUYW010000248.1:0-24763 GCA_043752325.1 Rhodanobacteraceae bacterium
CTTGCCAGCGAGTTTTTTGCTGACGTTGCGACCACTGCTCGCAATGCGGGCCAGCTCGTACGCGAGCGGCCAATCGCAAGTGCGGTTGCAATGATTGCCGGGGGGCTGCTGATCGGCGCGGTCTTTGCCTTTATGCGTCGTCGTTAACGCGCCAGCGCAACATCGACATGAAAAAGCAGCGATTCCTCGCTGCTTTTTTTGTTCGTTTGCCATCGATTCTTAGGCACCCAAGCATCGAGCACCCTGTTTGGTGGCCCCGGCCCGATTCGAACGGGCGACCTTCCCCTTAGGAGGGGGACGCTCTATCCAGCTGAGCTACGGGGCCATTGCGCGACGAATGATACGAAGTGACAGACAGACTTCCTGATCAGCAGGCGCTCAAGTCCGGTCGGCCGCGATGATTTGCCTGGAGAATATGCGGAACAGAATCCACGCCAACACCGCGACTGCAAAAGCGCCGGCGATCATCATCGGTGATGACGAGAAGATCAGCAGACCGCAGGCGACCAACGCGCCGGCACCCAGCCAACGATCACTGCTGGTGGGTGGACGCAGTTTGGTGCCGACCAGCAGGCTGAGCCCCGCAGCGGCATAGGCCATGACGACGACCAGTACGACCGCCTCGATAATGACGCCGAACTGTTCTGCCACGGTCGCCGACATGGTCAGAAACGCGATGGCCGTCATCGCCACAGTGACGATCAACAAGCCCCAACCGGCCGAACCGTTTGTACGCAGTCGCCCGAAAATTGGCGGAAGGAATCCGCGTTGCGCTGCACGCGCGCCGGATTCGCCAGCAACCAGCATCCAGCCGCCCAGGGTTCCGGTTGCTTTCAATGCGGCTGCGGCGGCAATCGCCATGCCGGCCCACGGTCCGAAAATTGTCGCTGCGACCAGAGCAAACGGGGCGCTAGACGCGGCCAGTTCCGCCGCCGGCACGATGCCCATCACCAGCACCGACGACAGCAGATAAACGACGCCGGCAATGAAGATGCCAGCAAATGTGGCGCGCGGCACATTACGATCTGGATCGCGAACAATGCCTGCAACCATTGCGCCAGTTTCAAGGCCCACGAATGCCCAGAACACAGGCGCCAGCGATCCGAAAACCACCGACGCGTCAGACTGCCCGCTGACATTCCAGCTAGCATCGTAGATAGCGCGGTCGAAGTGCCCCCAGCCGCCGAACAAGACCAGTAACGCCGGGGTAAGTCCGAACACCACGCAGAGCGACTGAAACTTTGCCACCTGACGCGGGCCGAGCAGGTTGATTGCGAACATCAACCAGATCAACGCGATCTGCCCACCAACCTGAACCGCCGGATTCGCGCCGTCCATGAACGGCATCAAGGTAACCAGATAGCCGAACGCTGCGATGGCAATGCCGTTGTTGCCAACCCATGATGCGATCCAGTACAGCGTCGTCGTCAGGAATCCCATGTCGCGACCCAACGAAGGCCGCACGTAGTCGTCAGGCGATTGAAGGTTCGGATATTCCCGCGCAAGCCGAGCGAACGCGCCACCCAGCACGACCGCAAGCACCGTGCCCAACAACCAGCTCAATGCGGTAACGCCGCCGACCTTCGCGAGGCTGGCCGGCAACAGAAAAAATCCGGCACCGATCATGTTGTTCGCGACCATAAAGGTCGCGAGGACTGGGCCGATCTTGCGGACCGAAGAATTCATCGCTGCCCTACCCCGATGTGATGGACGTGCCGGAAATCAGCCGGATCAGTAACCTGCGCGACTGCGGAGCATCGCACAAATGACGAGAGAATCGATCAGTCCCTCGTCATCCCCGCGTAGGCGGGGACCCATTCTGATTGTGCGTCGGATCGACTTATAAGCCGAAGATCAAAATGGATCCCCGCCTACGCAGGAATGACGAGGTGATGGGTCGGCGACATCGATGGGTACGAGTCACCAAAACCGCAACCAACGATCAGGCCGGCTGGCCGCGCGACGCCTTCTTGCGGTCGTTCTCGGAGAGGTGGCGCTTGCGCAGGCGAATGCCCTTCGGCGTCACTTCGACCAACTCATCGTCTTCGATGAATTCCAGCGCCTGCTCCAGCGACATGCGGATCGGCGGCGTCAACTGGACATTCTCGTCCTTGCCCGACGCGCGCACGTTGGTGAGCTGCTTGGCGCGCAAGGCATTGACCGTGAGGTCGTTGTCCTTTGAGTGGATGCCGACCAACTGGCCTTCATAAATCTGATCGCCTTCGGTCACCAGCAAGCGACCGCGCTCCTGCAGGCTGATCAGCGAATAGGCCGGCGACGGCCCCTGCCCGTTCGAGATCATCACGCCGTTCTGGCGCTTGGCAATCGCGCCCTCGGCCTTGGGGCCGTAGTGGTCAAATACGTGAAACAGCAATCCCGTACCGGCAGTGAGGGTGCGGAACTCGGTCTGGAAACCGATCAAGCCACGAGCGGGAATTTCATAATCAAGCCGAACACGGCCACGACCGTCCGATTCCATGTTCTTCAGCTGGGCCTTGCGCATGCCGAGGCGCTCCATCACTCCACCCTGGTACGGCTCCTCCAGATCGACCACAAGTTGCTCGATCGGCTCCTGCATGATGCCGTCGATTTCCTTGATGATGACTTCCGGTCGCGACACGGCAAGCTCGTAGCCTTCGCGACGCATCGTTTCGATCAGCACCGAAAGATGTAGTTCACCGCGACCGGAAATCTTGAACTTGTCCGGGTCTTCGGTTTCTTCCAGCCGCATCGCGACGTTGTGCAGCATTTCGCGCATCAGCCGTTCGCGAATCTGACGGCTGGTCAGGTATTTGCCACCGCTGTGATCCTTATTGCCAGCGAACGGTGAGTTGTTGACCTGGAACGTCATGCTGATGGTCGGTTCATCGACGGTCAGCACCGGAAGCTGTTCGGGCGCGTCCGGCGCACAGATGGTGTCGGAAATACCGAGGCCTTCGATGCCGGAAATTGCGATGATATCGCCGGCTTCGGCCGTCGGCACCTCGCGGCGCTCCAGGCCCATGAAGCCGAGTACCTGCAGAACCTTGCCGGTGCGCTTCTTGCCTTCGCGGTCGAGAATCGCGACCTGCATGTTGGTTCGCACACTGCCGCGCTCAATGCGGCCAATGCCGATGAGGCCGACATAGCTGTTGTAGTCGAGCTGGCTGATGCGCATCTGGAACGGGCCGTCCGGATCAACTTTCGGCGGTTGCACGTGCTTCATGATCGCTTCGTACAGCGGCGTCATGTCGCCTTCGCGCACGTCAGCGTCAAGGCCCGCGTAGCCGTGGAGCGCGGATGCGTAAACCACCGGGAAGTCGAGCTGCTCTTCGCTGGCACCAAGGCGGTCGAACAGATCGAACGTGGCGTTCAGCACCCAATCCGGGCGCGCGCCGGGGCGATCGACCTTGTTGATGACGACGATCGGCTTGAATCCCATCTGGAACGCTTTCTGGGTTACGAAGCGCGTTTGCGGCATCGGGCCGTCCATTGCGTCGACCAGGATCAGCACGGTGTCAACCATCGACAGCACGCGCTCCACCTCGCCACCGAAGTCGGCATGGCCCGGTGTGTCGACGATGTTGATGCGGTTTTCGCGCCAGGTGATGGCCGTGTTCTTGGCAAGGATGGTGATGCCGCGTTCCTTTTCCTGGTCGTTGGAATCCATCACCCGCTCGGCGAGCACGGTGCGGTCGGAAAAGGTGCCCGACTGTTTCAACAGGCAATCCACCAGGGTGGTCTTGCCGTGGTCGACGTGGGCGACGATCGCGATGTTGCGCAGGTTTTCAACTGACATGGGAAAAGGCGGCGTACCGTTGGAACGTCGCTAGCAGGCTTGGGGAAGTCGAGAAGTATAACGCGTCCAGCCAAGTCTTTGTGTTTGCAGCACGACGATGCGGCATAGAGCCCACGCTACCAATGTTTGCAAGCGATTTGCCGTTGCTGCACCCGCAACATCCTCAGCGGCTGAAGGACGCACTCAACTTGTCCAGTATGCCGCTGAGGGTTACTCTGCATGGGTCACGCCATGTCCCGATCTTCCTCTGCCAATCCTGCCGACGATGCGCCGCCCGAAGTCGCTGGCGATGATGCCGGTTGTCCGAGCGAGAAAGAGGTCGTCGAGATTGGTGGTCGAGGTGGCCTTGATCCCACACGCTACGGCGACTGGGAAAAGAACGGACGCTGCATCGACTTTTGAATAGCGTTACGCGATCTGCCGGCACGGTCGGCAGGTGTTCACCCCCAGCCAGCCCATAAGGCCCAGCCATGCACAACCCGGCGCGACCCTTGTCCCCTCACCTGCAGGTGTACCGCTGGCAGGTGCAGATGGTCACCTCGATCCTGCATCGCGCGACCGGCGTCGTGTTGTCGGCCGGCAGCCTGTTGATTGCGTACGGGTTGATCGCACTTGCCTCAGGCGAAGCGTCCTGGAATGACCTTCGCACGTGCGCTGGAAGCTGGTTTGGCCTACTCGTTTTGATTGGCTGGAGTTGGGCCCTGTCGTTTCACCTCATCAACGGCATTCGCCATCTTTTGCAGGACGCCGGCTGGGGTTATGCCATTGAAGCCGTCGTACGCAACAGCTGGATCTCGGTCATCGGTAGTCTGCTTCTGACCGTCGCGATCTGGGCCATGGTCTTCACACGCGGAGGTTTCGCATGAAGCACTACGATGGGTACCGAAATGCGCTGAAGCAGGCGCGAGGAATGGGTTCGGCAAAGGACGGTTTGCATCACTTCATTGTCCAGCGCATCACGGCGGTTGCCTTGATTGCGCTCGGTATCTATTTCCTCTGGTTGGTGGTTTCGCTGGTAGGAGCCGACTATGTCGCTGCCCGCGCCGTTGTCGCGAACCCGTGGAATGCGGTGCTCATCAGCGCCTTCCTGATCGCGATGTTCTGGCATTCGCAACTGGGCTTGCAGGTAGTCATCGAGGACTACGTGCACGCACCTTGGCTAGCGCTGACTTCGCAACTGCTGGTGCGTTTTATCTGTGCTCTCGCCGCGCTTGCCAGTGTGTTCGCCGTCATTCGCATTGCCGTCGCTGACATCTAAGCGCGGCGCATAGGAAAAAAGATCTATGAGTGCTGCCTACGAAATCGAGGAACACAAGGTCGACATGATCGTAGTCGGAGCCGGCGGTTCCGGCTTGCGCGCGACGTTCGGGCTTGCCCAGAAGGGACTGAAGACTGTCTGCCTGACCAAGGTTTTCCCGACCCGGTCGCACACGGTCGCTGCGCAAGGCGGCATTTCCGCGGCGCTCGGCAACATGGGCGACGACGACTGGCGCTACCACTTCTACGACACCATCAAGGGTTCGGACTGGCTCGGCGACCAGGACGCCATCGAGTACATGTGCAAGGAAGCGCCAGCCGCAATCATCGAGCTGGAGCACTACGGCGTTCCGTTCTCGCGCACGGACGACGGCAAGATCTATCAGCGCCCGTTCGGCGGCATGACCACAAAATATGGCGAGGGCCCGCCGGCTCAACGCACCTGCGCCGCCGCCGATCGCACCGGCCACGCCATGTTGCACACGCTTTACCAGCAGTCGCTGGCGCACGATGCCGATTTCCGCATCGAATACTTCGCGCTCGACCTGATCTTTGATAGTGAAGGTACTTGCTGTGGCGTGCTCGCCCTCGACATGGCGGAAGGCAAGCTTCACCTGTTCCGAGGGCAAGGCGTTGTGCTCGCAACCGGCGGCTATGGTCGCGCTTATTTCAGTGCGACCTCCGCACACACCTGCACAGGTGACGGCGGAGGCCTGATGCTGCGCGCCGGCATGGCCTTGCAGGACATGGAATTCGTTCAATTCCACCCGACCGGCATCTATGGCGCCGGCTGTTTGATAACCGAAGGCGTGCGTGGCGAAGGCGGCATCCTGCGAAATTCCAGCGGCGAGCGTTTCATGGAACGCTATGCGCCACAATACAAGGACTTGGCCTCACGCGACGTAGTGTCGCGGTCGATGACCATCGAAATCCGCGAAGGTCGTGGCGTTGGTCCGAACAAGGACCACATCCTGCTCGACCTGACTCATTTGGGTCCCGAGGTTATCCACGAAAAGCTGCCTGGCATTGCCGAGAGCGCGCGCATTTTCGCCAATGTAGATGTCGAGAAACAGCCGATCCCGGTGCTGCCAACCGTGCACTACAACATGGGCGGCATTCCGACCAACGTTCATGGCGAAGTGGTGCAACGCGTGGGCGACGATCCCGAACGCGTCGTGTCGGGGCTGTACGCTATCGGCGAAGCTGCCTGCGTATCCGTCCACGGCGCGAACCGATTGGGGTCCAACTCTCTGCTCGATCTTGTCGTGTTTGGTCGCGCAGTCGCCAATCGCTGCGTCGAGACGATCAGGCCCGGCGCCAGCCACAAGCGCCTCCCCGCCTCGGTTTGCGATTCGGCGCTGGCCAATCTCGACAAGCTTCGCAACGCCAATGGCAGCACGCCGACCGCAGTCATTCGAGATCGCATGCAGAAAACCATGCAGGCCGACGCCGCCGTGTTCCGCACCTCCAAAACCTTGTCGGAAGGCTGCGAGAAGATGGACGCGATATTCAAGAGCTTCGATGACGTCAAGGTCAGCGACCGCTCGCTGATCTGGAATTCCGACCTCATCGAAACCTACGAATTGCAGAACCTGCTCTACAACGCCGTGGCAACGATCACCTCCGCCGAGCAACGCAAGGAAAGTCGTGGTGCCCACGCGCATGAAGATTTCCCTGATCGCGACGACGTCAACTGGCAGAAGCACACCTTGGTAAAAGTCGATCCAACCGGCAAGGCCAGTTTCGAATACCGGCCGGTGCACATGAACACGTTGACCGACGACGTTGAAGCGGTACCGCCGATGAAGCGGGTTTACTGAAGGACTACGAGCAATGGCAGAACTTTCGCTACCGAAGAATTCCAAGATCCGCGAAGGGCAGCATTTCGATGCGCCGCTCGGCTCGAAAAACGTGCGCCAATTCCGCGTCTATCGATGGAATCCGGACGACGGCGAGAACCCCAGCATCGACAGCTACGATGTCGATCTTGACGCCTGCGGGCCGATGGTTCTCGACGCCCTGATCAAGATCGAGAACGAAGTCGACCCGACGCTGACGTTCCGGCGCTCCTGTCGCGAAGGCATCTGCGGCTCGTGCGCGATGAATATCGACGGCGTCAACACGCTGGCCTGCACCATGGCGATCGACGACTGCAGCAAGGGCAAGGGCGAGGTGAAGCTCTACCCGTTGCCGCACATGGACGTCGTCAAGGACCTCGTCCCGGACATGACGCATTTTTACGCGCAGTACGCCTCGATCAAGCCGTGGCTGCGCACGCAAAGCCCGGCACCGGACAAGGAACGTCTGCAATCGAAGGAGGATCGCGCAAAGCTCGACGGTCTGTACGAGTGCATCCTCTGCGCCTGTTGCACCACGAGTTGCCCAAGCTACTGGTGGAACGGCGATCGCTATCTTGGCCCAGCCGTATTGCTGCAAGCCTATCGCTGGATTGTCGACAGTCGCGACGAAGACACCGGCGCGCGCCTTGACGAACTCGAAGACCCGTTCAAGCTCTATCGCTGTCACACCATCATGAATTGCGCCCGCACCTGCCCCAAGGGTTTGAACCCGGCTAAGGCAATTGCCGAGATCAAGAAACTGATGGTGGAACGTCGCGCCTGATAGTAACGATTCGCGGCAACGCGAAATGCATTGCTTGTTCCTGCGGAGGGTGTCATGGCATCTGCTTCGATCTTCTGGCCAGCGGTCGCGATGGCGATGGTGACCTTCGTGGTGATGGGATTGACCTTGCGGGAACGCGTTGGCCAGATGCGGCGCGGCAAGATTCATCCGCAATCAGTTTCCACTTCAGGCCAGCTTGCCGCCAAGCTGACCGACTCGCGCTGCGCGGACAACCTGCGCAATCTGTTCGAGTTGCCGGTGCTTTTTTACGTCGCAATGGTTATCGCCTTCGTGACCGCACAGGCTGGCCCGCTGTTCACAACACTGGCGTGGATTTTCGTCGCTCTGCGCGTCGCCCATAGCGCGATCCATTGCAGTTATAACAAGGTGATGCATCGATTTCGCGCCTATTTGGCCGGTGCAGCGGTTCTGCTTGCGATCTGGTTGCGACTGGCTTGGGGCCTGCTCGGTTGATCGACCAAACGCCCGCGTTGAAACAACTGCGCTGGCGCTGCCGGCGTGGCACGCGCGAACTGGATCAACTGGTTGGGTGGTGGCTGGATCAGCGCCATTCGAGCGCCCCGCCCGAACAGCAATCGGCATTCGCGGCGTTGTTGGAAGCGCAGGACCCTGATCTCTGGGACTGGATGATGGCCCGAGGTCGGCCCGCCGACACCGAACAGGCAGCGATCATCGATGCGATCCGTACCCGCCATCAGCTTTGAACCGAGGCCGTCTCGCCAGCTTCTGCTAGCGAGCGCGGCCATGGTTATTCTTGCGCTTGCGTCACTGGCGATCAGCGCGTTGCCATGGTGGTTTTCATTACCCGCGGGCGTCAGCGTTCTGGTTCTGGCCGCGTTCGCCATCGCCCGCTATCGCGACCCGCGCTTCGTTGCGTTAAGTCACGACCAAACCGGTTGGCAGTTGCGTGATCGAGCCGACGGTTGGGTTGCGGCCACGTTGCGACATCACGGTCAACTCGGCTCGTGGGTCATTCTCGACTTCTCAACGCCGACGGGGCGCTGGAACAGCTTGCTTACGGGCGATGCGACTGATGCCGACACTCGGAGAAGGCTGCTGCTGGTCCTGACGGCCACATCCACGCAGGCCGCGACCACTTCTACGTCCAGCCCATGATCGCTGTCTCGTAACGAGATCCTTTGCTGATTCGTTTCGCCAATCAGCGCACGCCTTCATAATCTCCACATGATCGAATCCATCGCCAGCGCCGAACATCGCCTGGGCATGCCTGCCGAGCAATTCCTGCGCGACTACTGGCAGCGCAAGCCGCTGCTGATCCGTGGTGCATTCGCCAACCTGTCCTGCCCGATCACGCCGGAAGACCTTGCGGGTCTCGCCTGCGAGGAGTTCGCGCTGTCACGAATCGTGATCCACGATGCGAAGCGCGATCGCTGGACGCTGGAGAACGGTCCTTTCGAAGAATCGCGCTTTGCGTCACTGCCGAAACGCGACTGGACGTTGCTGGTGCAGGACGTCGACAAATGGGACGTCGATGTCGGCACGGTGCTCGACGCCTTTGCGTTCCTGCCGAGTTGGCGCATTGACGACATCATGGTGAGTTATGCCGTCGATGGCGGTTCGGTCGGCGCGCATGTGGATCAGTACGATGTGTTCCTTTTGCAAGCGCAAGGCAAGCGGCGCTGGCGCATCGATAGCAAGGCCGACCCATCGACGGAATTTCGTGACGACGCCGAGTTGCGACTGCTGCGCGAATTCAATCTGGATTACGACTGGCTGCTCGAACCCGGCGACATGCTTTACCTGCCGCCGGGCGTGCCGCATCACGGTGTTGCCGAGGGCGATTGCCTGACGTTCTCGATCGGCATGCGTGCGCCAGCCGTCAGCGAATTGATCGTCGATTTTGCTGAATCGCTGGCCGAGGATTTGGCTGAAGAGGTGCGCTATCGAGACGCTGGGATTGGCGTGGCCAGTGAGGCGGGAGAGATCGACGCAAGTGCTCTTGCCCGTGTGCGCGAGGCGCTCACGACGCTAAGCGATCTTGACGACGCCAGTCTTGCTGCGTGGTTTCCGCGCTTCATCACTCGATACCGTGCGGCGAACACGCCAGCACCGCGTCCGAAACCCTTGACGGCAGCGCAATGGCAGCGAGACCGCGAGTCGGGTTCGAATTTGCAGCGCAATCCTTGGGCGCGATTGGCATGGGTCGCGCACGATGACGGCGCCACGCTGTATGTCTGCGGCGAGGCATTTCCGTGCACCGCCGCGATCGCCCGGCAACTTTGTGATCGGCAGGCGGTAAGTGCCATCGACATCGCCAAGCTCAATCTGCAGGACGCAAACCTCGTTCTCGAACTGATCAATGCGGGCATGCTTGGCCTGCAAAAACCGCGCGCATCCCGGAGTCGCCGATGACCGATGCACCTTTCACCGTCAGCGTTGCCGACTGGGCCAACGACCTGCCGGACCTGCGCGAGATTCGCGAACAGGTTTTCATCGTCGAGCAAAACGTCCCGTCCGTCGCGGAATGGGATGACCTCGATGGGCAATCTCTGCATGTGATTGCACGTGATGGCGAAGGTCGGCCGATTGGCACCGGGCGACTCAACCCGCAACACACGATTGGCCGTGTTTCGGTGATTGCGGCTTGGCGGGGTCGCGGTGTTGGCGTATCGCTGATGCAAGCCTTGCTCTCGTCGGCGCGTGAGCGCGGAATTCAGCGCGTGGAACTGCATTCGCAAACGCATGCGACGGGTTTCTACGAGCGACTCGGTTTCGTCGCGTTCGGCGAAGAGTACCTTGAGTGCGATATCCCCCATCGAAGCATGGCGATCGAGCTGACGTCCGATGCCGTGTCTGCCAACAACCCCGGCCCATCCGTCGACACGCCGAACATCCTCCGCGTCCGCACTCGCAACGAGCTGATCGAAGCGCATCGTCGCCTGATTGCCGAGGCGCGTTACGAGGTGGCGATCCTCAGCCACGATCTCGACCCCGGCGTGCTCGATGCAGCGGACGTGCTCGCTGAGTTGCGCCGCGTTGCATTGTCAGGCCGACGCGCGCGCATTCGTATTCTGGTGCGCCAGCCATCGACACGCGCAGCTGCACTCATCGCGCTCGCGCAACGATTACCGAGCACGGTTGCCATCCGCAGCCCGATCGAGGAAGAGGATCGCTCGATCAGCCTCGGTGTGGTTCTCACCGACGCAAACGGCTATTTGCAACGCAACGACGCGCTACGCGTCGATGGCCACGGTTCGCTCGATGCGGCCGCGCGCCAGCGTCCGCTGCTGACCCGTTTTGACGCCATGTGGGAACGCGCCGAACCCAGCGTCGAACTGCGCGTGCTGTCGATCTGAAACCGTTAAGCGCCGCGCCCGCGCGCAACTCGTGTGCAGTTGCAGCATCGTCAGGATGCAGCGGCTATAATTGCCCGATTACTTGCGCCAGCACGCTCGTGCTGCCGGGCTCCGCCGGGCGGCTTCTCGGCTCGCGCCAAACCCCATCAACGTCCGCCGGGTGAATCGTGACCGCCAACCTGTATCAGCAATTCGCGTCGACCTCCGCTCTGTCCGGTGACAATGCCACCTACATCGAGGATCTTTACGAAAGCTGGCTGCGCGACGCCGACTCGGTCCCGGCCGAATGGAAAAAATCCTTCGAAAGCTACAAGGGCCGCGATGCCGGCGATGTGCCGCATTCCGATGCCATCGCGAGAATCGAAGCCGCGCAGCAGCGCCGACCCGGTGCCAATGTTGGCGGCGGCGGCAGCGATGATGTTGCCTCGCAGAAGCAAGGTGGCGTCGCCCGTCTGATCACCGCCTATCGCTCGCGCGGCCATCTTGCCGCCGATCTCGATCCGCTGCAGATGCGCAAGACGCTGACCCAGGAAGAGTTGAAAACGCTCGGTCTGTTGCCGCGGCCTGGCGTCCCTGATCTCGATCCGGCCTGGCACAACCTTGATGACGGCGATCTCGATACCCAATTCGCAACGCGCTCGATGGGTTTTGCCGAGCACTTGCGCTTGCGCGACATCATCTCACTGCTAAAGAAAACCTACGCCAGCAGCATCGGCGCGGAGTTCATGCACATCGCCGATGCTCGCGAGCGTCAATGGCTGCACGAGCGACTGGAACGCGCAGGCGGCGATTTCGGCTTCAGCTCAGACGACAAGAAGCGCATATACGAGCGTTTGGTCCAGGCCGATGGCCTCGAGCGCTACCTGCACACCAAGTACGTCGGCCAGAAACGTTTCGCTCTGGAAGGCGGCGACAGCCTGATTCCGATGCTCGACGAGCTGCTGCGCCGTGGCGGCAACGACGGTCTGAAGGACATGGTCGTTGGCATGGCGCATCGCGGTCGCTTGAACGTACTGGTCAATATCCTCGGCAAGCCACCGCAGAAATTGTTCGACGAATTCGAAGGTCGCTTCGATCAAATCGACGACCCGGCGCGTTCGGGCGACGTGAAATACCACATGGGCTTTTCGGCGAACGTAAAGACGCCGGGGCGGACCGTGCATATCTCGCTGGCGTTCAACCCGTCGCATCTGGAAATCGTCAACCCGGTGGTGGCCGGCTCCACGCTGGCTCGCCAGACCCATCGCCACGACACCGTGCGCAACCAGGCGGTGCCCGTGCTGATCCACGGCGATGCCGCTTTTGCTGGTCAAGGCGTGGTGATGGAGCTGTTCAACATGTCGCAGGCGAAGGGTTTCAACGTCGGCGGCACCATCCACATTGTCGTCAACAACCAGGTCGGTTTCACCACGTCCAACCCGCACGACGCGCGCTCGACGCTTTACTGCACCGATGTCGCGAAGATGGTCCACGCGCCGGTATTCCACGTCAATGGCGATGACCCGGAGGCGGTCGTGTTCGTCACCCAGTTGGCCTTCGACTACCGCCAGCAGTTTCACAGCGACGTGGTGATCGACCTGATCTGCTATCGCCGCCATGGCCACAACGAGGCCGATGAGCCATCGGCAACACAACCGTTGATGTACAAGATCATTCGCAAGCGCGCGCCGTTGCGCGAGCTGTATGCGCAGCGCTTGATCGATGAAAACGTTCTGACAACAGACTCGGCCAAGGCGGCCATCGACGATTACCGCGCCAAGCTGGAGGCAGGTACGCCGATTGCCGATCTCGACAACGATTTCCACGACGAATTCGCGGTTGACTGGTCCAACCATTTGAACGGCTCGCTCGAAGAAGAAGTCCAGACCGGCGTGCCGCGCAAGCAACTGGATGCGCTCAACAAGAAGCTGCTGACCATTCCCGATGACATCACCCTGCAATCACGCGTCGCCAAGATCTACGGCGATCGCATCAAGATGGCGGCGGGTGAACAGGCGGGCGACTGGGGCTTTGCAGAAAACCTGGCCTATGCGTCGATCATCGCCGACAATTATGACCTGCGCCTGGATGGCCAGGATTCGGGTCGTGGCACTTTCTTTCATCGTCATGCCGTGCTGCACGACCAGGAAACGGCCAAGCGTTACATCCCGCTTACGACGATTCGCGAAAACGCCACCGTCGCCATCATCGACTCGGTGTTGAGCGAAGAAGCGGTGATGGGTTTCGAGTACGGGTACGCGACGGCGGAACCCGGAACGCTGGTTCTGTGGGAAGCGCAGTTCGGCGATTTCGCGAACGGCGCGCAGGTCGTCATCGACCAGTTCATCTCGTCAGGTGAAGCCAAGTGGGGTCGCCTTTGTGGCCTGGTCTTGTTGCTGCCGCATGGATACGAAGGACAAGGCCCGGAGCATTCGTCCGCGCGCCTTGAGCGCTACCTGCAACTGTGTGCTCTGGAGAACATGCAGGTGGTCGTGCCGACCACGCCTGCGCAGATGTTCCACCTGTTACGCAGGCAGATGCTTCGCAGAACGCGCAAGCCGCTGATCGTGATGACGCCGAAGTCGCTGCTGCGACACAAGCTGGCCGTGTCGTCACTTGCTGATCTTGAAAAAGGTGTGTTCCAGAACCTGATCCCAGACTCGACGGCGAAGAATGCGAAGAATGTCGAGCGCGTCGTGTTTTGTTCGGGCAAGGTCTATTACGACCTGGTTGAGTCGGCGGCCGAGCGCCAGCTCGAGAACGTCGCCATCGTCCGCGTCGAACAGTTGTATCCGTTCCCGCGTGCGCTCGCGCACGACGAAATGGCGACGTATCCGAAGGCGCGCGAAGTGGTCTGGTGCCAGGAAGAGCCGATGAACCAGGGCGCGTGGTACCAGATCAAGCACCAGATGCAGGATGTCGGTGGCGATCTCCCACTGGGCTATGCCGGTCGTGGTCGCTCGCCGGCACCGGCTGCGGGGCACATGGCTACACATATCGCCGAGCAGAACGCACTGGTCGAAGCCGCTCTGGTATCGCCGCTGGGCTCACAAAAATCGCGCGATTGATCGCACTTGCGACCGTCGCGCCGTTACCCTACTGACAACAAAAAGAAACAGGACGCAACGCATGACCATTGAAATCAAGGTTCCAGTACTTCCCGAGTCGGTCTCCGACGCGACCATCGCCACTTGGCACAAGAAGCCCGGCGATTCGGTGAAGCGCGACGAGAATCTGGTAGATCTGGAAACCGACAAGGTAGTCCTGGAAGTCCCGGCGCCGGCCGACGGCGTGCTCAAGGAAATCAAGCAGGCCGAGGGCGCGACCGTGACCAGCCAGCAGGTTATCGCGACATTTGAGGAAGGCGCAGTCGCCGATTCGGCGACGGAAAAAGCCGAACCGAAGGCCGATGCGAAGGCCGATGCGAAGTCGGACGCAAAAATCGAAAAGGCCGCCGCAAGCAAGTCTGCAGCGCCCGCCAAAGCGGAAACTTCGGGCAAGGTTGATGATCTCTCACCAGCCGGACGCCGCGTCGCTGTCGAAGAAAATATCGACCCCGCCAACGTGAAAGGCAGCGGTCGTGATGGTCGTGTCACCAAGGAAGACCTGGTCAATTCAAAGAACGCGCCGGCTCCGGCAGCATCAAAGGTAACGCCGGGTTCGCGCCCGGAAGAGCGCGTGCCGATGACGCGGATGCGCGCCAAGATCGCCGAGCGCCTGATGCATTCGAAAGAATCTATCGCGATGCTGACCTCGCTCAACGAGATCAACCTCACCAACGTGGCGAAGATGCGCAAAGACCTTGGCGAAGCGTTCGAGCAGGCCAACGGGGTGAAGCTCGGCTACATGAGCTTCTTCCTGAAAGCCGCTGCCGAAGCGCTCAAGCGCTATCCGGTCGTCAACGCATCCGTGGATGGCAATGATGTCGTCTACCACGGCTACCAGGATATTTCGGTTGCGGTATCGACCGAGCGCGGACTCGTAACTCCGGTGTTGCGTGACGTGCAGGACATGAGCTTCGCCGACATCGAGAAAGCAATCGGCAGTTTTGCCAAGAAGGCACGCGATGGTGGACTGACGCTTGACGATTTGCAGGGCGGCACATTCACGGTGACCAACGGCGGCACGTTTGGCTCGCTGTTCTCAACCCCGATCGTCAATCCGCCACAAAGCGCAATCCTGGGTATGCACACCATCAAGAATCGTCCCATTGTCGAGGACGGCCAGATCGTCGCGGCGCCCATGATGTATGTCGCGATCAGCTACGACCACCGCATCATCGACGGCAAGGACGCGGTGTTGTTCCTGGTCGACATCAAAAATCAACTGGAAAATCCGCAGCGCATGCTGCTGGGCATGTAAGCGCCTCCGCCGCCTGATCGGCGCGGAAAACGAAAAGCGAGAACCTTGATGAGTGAACAATTCGATGTCGTCGTCATTGGTGGCGGTCCGGCTGGCTACCACGCAGCGATCCGCGCCGCACAACTCGGCATGACCGTCGCCTGCGTCGACGACTTCGTCGGCAAGGATGGCAAGCAGGCGCTGGGTGGCACCTGCCTCAATGTCGGCTGCATTCCTTCCAAGGCGCTGCTCGATTCGTCCAAGCAGTTCTATAACTTGAACCACAGCTTCGACGTGCACGGTATCACCACCACGGGCGCCAGCATCGATGTCGGCACGATGATTGGCCGCAAAGACAAGATCGTCAAACAGTTCACCGGCGGCGTCGCCATGCTGTTCAAGGCGAACAAAGTGACGGCGTTGTTCGGGCGCGGCCGCTTGCTGAAGGATCGACAGGTCGAAGTGACCTTGAACGACGGCAAGAAGCAGATGCTTTCTGGCACCAACGTGATCATCGCCACCGGCTCGGTGGCAATCGAGTTGCCGTTCGCGAAGTTCGATGGCAAATACATCGTCGACAACGCCGGTGCACTGGAATTCGGCAGCACGCCCAAGCGGCTCGGCGTGATTGGTGCGGGCGTGATCGGGCTTGAACTGGGCAGCGTGTGGAAGCGCCTTGGCAGTGAGGTGACCATCCTAGAAGCAATGCCGGACTTCCTCGCCGCCGCCGACGCAGATGCTGCCAAGACTGCGCTCAAGGAATTCAAGAAGCAGGGCCTGAATATCGAACTCGGTGCCAAGCTCGACAAGGCTGAGATCAAGGGCACGGAAGTCCACCTCGCGTACACCGGCAAGGACGGCAGGAAGGACCTGGTGGTTGACAAGTTGCTGGTCGCGGTCGGCCGCCGTGCCTTTTGTGACGACCTGCTGGCGAAGGATTGCGGCGTTAAGCTCGATGATCGCGGCCGCGTCGAAGTTGACGAGCACTGCTACACCGGCGTCGAAGGTGTCTGGGCCGTCGGCGATTGCGTACGTGGGCCAATGCTCGCGCACAAGGGTTTCGAAGAAGGCATGGCTGTCGCCGAAATCATCGCCGGCAAGCCTGGCCACGTGAACATGGACACCATTCCGTGGGTGATCTACACCGAACCGGAAATCGCCTGGGTCGGCCAGACCGAGCAGCAGCTGAAGGACGCTGGCACTCCGTACAAGGTCGGCACCTTTCCATTCGCCGCCGTCGGCCGCGCCGTCGCCATGAACGAGCCAGCAGGATTCGTGAAAATGATTGCCCACGCTGAAACGGATCGCATCCTCGGCGTGCATCTGGTCGGCGCCAACGTGTCCGAACTGGTCGCCGAATGCGTCGTCGCGATGGAGTTCAAGGGCAGCGCCGAAGACATGGCGCGGATTGTTCACGCGCATCCAACATTGTCCGAGGCTGTCCACGAAGCTGCACTGGCAGTCGACAAGCGGGCCATTCACAAGGCGAACTGATTTTTCAAGGCGCTCGCGAACGAGCCGCGGCGCCGCCAGCAATTCACCAACCCGTTTATGTTCCCGCGAAGGCGAAGGCTTTTTTCGTCGGTTCTTCGCGCAGATCCTGACAGCGCACGAAGAAAAGGAGCACGACGTGTCCAAACCCTACATCCTGATCGATTTCGAAAACGTGCAGCCGAAGGCGCTGGACCGCCTTCAACCAGGCGCGGTTCGCATCAAGGTATTCCTGGGCCAGCAACAGACGCGGCTGATGCTGGAACTGGTGCAGGCCTTGCAACCATTCGGCGCGGACGCAGAATACATCGCCATCCAGGGCAATGGGCCGGATGCGGTGGACTTCCACATCGCGTTCTACATCGGCCGATTGGCGGCGGCGGATCCGGACGCGAGCTTCACCATCATCTCCAAGGACAAGGGCTTCGACCCGCTGGTGCGTCATATGATCGGAATCGGGATTCCGTGCCAGCGCTTGCCGGACATCGCGGGGTCGCCGGTGGCGTCAAAGCCCGCTGTGAAGAAGGCGGCAAAAGCCGTGCAGAAGGCGGTGCCGAAGGTAGCCGCGAATAAGACGCCCGCCAAGCAGGCAACGACGGCAGCTCTTGCGGTCAAGGCACCTGCACCCTCTACGGCGAAGGTTGCCTCTACTCGCATCGCGGAGGTGGTCGCGCGGCTGAAGAAATCGTCCAAGCCGGCGAAGATGTCGACGCTGCGGTCGTCAATCCAGTCGTGGTTCAAACCTGCGCTGGACGACAAGGCCGTGGACTCCATCGTGCAGAGCCTGCAAGGCAGCAAGTCCATCGTGGTAAACGGGACCAAGGTGAGCTACGCGCTGTAGCAGGGCGCGCGGTCACCAGCCCTTCGCGCATTGTTCCTCGGTCTTGTTGAAGGCCGAGTGGGCGCCGCTGGAATCGTTGAAAACGCCGGTGGCGAAGTACGCAACACCAGTGCCGGCCTCGCGGTCGATCCACAATCCCGAAAGCAGACCGTAGGCGTTGCCGCTGTGCCCCATGCGGCTGCGACCGTCGCCGAACAGATCGTCACGGCAGCTAATGCCGTTGCCGCGAGCCAGATGATGCACGGCCAAGCCGTAGCTGCAAAAGACTTTGCCGCTGTTGGGTTCGTCCGGTTCGCTCATGACGCCGTTTCCGCCGATGCTGGTCCATGCCGGCTTGGCCAACCATTGCACGGTGGCCGGCTGTAGCACGCGCACGCCGTCGAGCAGGCCATCGTTGAGAAGCATGCGGCCGATGCGGCCAAGATCGCGCGCGGAGATACGCAGGCCACCTTGCGGCGAGAACAGGGCGCCGTTCTGGCCCGCCTGCCAGCGCGACAGGTCGCAGTTGCCGTCTGCCGATGCAAGTACCGGGCAGTTGGGTGCGATGCCGTGCAGATCATCTTTCTGCGGCTTGCCGTCGGCGCCGTACAGCACCACCCCACGGGAGATTCCGGCATTGCTGCAGCCCGACCAGTTGAAGCAGGCATCCAGTTGCAGCGGCTCAAGCACAAGGCGACGCATCAACCGGTCGAAGCGTTCGCCGGTGGCGCGCTCCATCAATTGCGCGACCAGCGGGAAATTGAGGTTTGTGTAGCGAAAGAACGTGCCGGGTGGATGGGTTGTGTCCCATGCCTTGCCATCATCGGTGATCCGCTGGACTCTGCTGCCCAGCGGCGCGTTCCAGTAGCCCGCAGCGTCGGTCAGGCTGGAAGTGTGCGAGAGCAGCATGCGCAGGGTTATCGGCGCATCCGGGAATGCTGGATTACGCAAGCTGCGGCCGAGTTGCCTGGAGACATCGTCATCCAGCCGCAGCTTGCCTTGTTCGACCAGACGCAACACGCCGATGGCGACCGCCAGCTTGCTGATCGACGCGATGCGGACCGGATCGTCGGCGGTCAGTGTTCGCTTGGCGGCCATATCGGCAAAGCCTTCCGCTTGCACGCTGGTTTCGCCGTTGCGGTCGAAGGCGATCCGCACTCGTGCGATCGGCTCGGCGGCACTGGCAAAACCGGCAGACATCACCAGTATCAGGAGGAGGACCAGCAACGGCATGCAGTTCCAGGAGGCGAGAAATAATGAGCGCGCGACGACATCGCTCAACCCAACGCCGCTTCCAGCAGCGAGTGGATCAATCGCTGCAACGGCTCTGCGCGTTCAGGCAGGTATTCGTAACTGTCCTCATCCATGTAGTTCACCTGTGCCAGCTCCAACTGGATCGCGTCGACGCCAACCGCTGGCTGGCCATATTGGCGCGTGATATAGCCGCCCTTGAAACGTCCGTTGACGACGTGACTGTATCGATCCTGCGCATCGAGCGCCGCCTGCAATCGCTGCTGAGTAGCCGTCGAACAACTCGCGCCCGTCGCCGTGCCGACGTTGATATCGGGCAATCGGCCATCGAACAGGAATGGCACAACGCTGCGGATCGAATGCGCTTCCCACAATACGACGCGATCATGCATTTCGCGCAGCCGGACAATTTCATCGCGCAGCGCTTGATGGTACGGGCGCCAATAGCGACCAACGCGCGCATTGATCTCATCGGTCGATGGCTGCTGGCCGTCGCGATAGATCGGCTCGCCACTGAACTGCACGATGGGACAAAGTCCGGTCGTGTTTTGACCGGGATACAGCGACACATCATCGGGCGGGCGATTCAGATCGACCACGTAGCGCGAATGGCTTGGTACCAGGACGGTTGCACCTAGTTGCTCGGCGAACTTATAAAGCCGCGCGACATGCCAATCGGTATCCGGCGCGGTTTGCGCTTTGGGCGTCATCCGCGCGGCGATGTCTGGCGGGATCAGCGTTCCGTCATGCGGGCAGCTGATCAGCAACGGCGACTCACTGCGCGTCACCTGGAATATCGTGTGCGTCATATCTGTCGCGCCACGATCAAGCGCTCGTCATGCACTGGAACAAACACGTTCGATGTCTTCATAACCGAGTTTCGGCGCAGCCGGGCCGCAGCCCGGACAATCGGGATCGCGCGGCAACGCAAGTTCACGAAAGCGCGCCGCCACTGCGTCATAGCAGAGTAAGCGCCCGACCAATGGATCGCCGATTCCGAGCAGCAGTTTCAATGCTTCAGTCGCTTGCAACAGCCCGATCGTTCCAGGCAGAACGCCCAACACGCCGGCCTCGCTGCAGTTCGGTGCCTCGGCCGCCGATGGCGGTTGCGAAAACAGGCACCGATAGCACGGCGAGTCATCTCGACGTGGATCGAACACGCTGACCTGTCCGGTGAAGCGATGCACAGCACCGTAGACAAGCGGGATGCGCAGGCGAAGGCAAGCGGCATTGAGCAGGTGGCGCGTCGGGAAATTGTCGGCACCATCGATCACGACGTCGTGGCCGCGAATCAACTCTTCAACATTCGCCGCGACTACTCGCGCCATCTGCGCATTGACGCGCAGGCGAGGATTCAACGCCAACAGCATCGCCTTCGCGGATTCGACCTTGCTGCTGCCGATCGTGGCTTCGCGATGGATGACCTGGCGCTGCAAATTCGAACGCTCGACCACGTCGTCATCGATCAGCGTCAAGTCGCCGACACCAGCGGCAGCGAGATACATCGCGACTGGCGCGCCAAGGCCACCGGCGCCAATCAATACAACGCGCGAATCGAGCAGGCGCCGCTGGCCGGCCACGCCGACTTCCGGCAGCAGCAGGTGCCGCGAGTAACGATCAAGCGCGTCGTCATCCAGCGCATCGCCGTCGATCGGCAAGCCTTCGCGACGCCAGCGCTCGATGCCCCCTGCCATCGAATGCACCGATGCATAGCCCAGCGCAAGTAATCGTTCGCGCGCCAGCAACGAGCGCTTGCCGCTGGCACACAGTGTGACAATAGGCATGGCGCGGTCTGGCGCGATCGCGGCAATGTCCGATTCCAGCCGCGCCAGCGAAAGCCCGATGGAACCGCGCGCCACGCCGGCAGCGCGCTCGTTGTCGTCGCGCACGTCCAGCAACAGTGCGCGCTTCGCGGCGGTGTCGCGCAGGGCATTCTCCGGCGCCACTTCGATCGCGTGTTCGACGGGCTCGCGTGCCGTGCTCAATGGCGCCGACCCGGTGCCTGTTCGGCGATACGCCGCTTTACGAGATCGAGGTTGGAACGTATGCCCGGCTGGCCCGGATAGAGGCGATCAGCCTCCGACAGCAAGCGCAAAGCACGTTCGGGCTGGCCGTCGTGGAAGTTCGCCATCCCGCACAGATTCAGCGCATTCGGGTCATTCGGGCGCTGCTGCAATGCGTCTTCAAGGCATTGCACGGCAAGCTTGAGGTCGCCGCTTTTAAGATGTTGCTGGCCGAGGTAAATCAGTGCTTCCGGTTCGCGCTTCCACTGGTCGAACTGGACCTTCCACTTGGCGCGGATCCGGTCGTAATACATCTCGCGATCCGGATCATTGGAATTCGCGCCGAATCCACAGCCCGAATCACCGACAAAGCCGTTCCAGATACAGGTTGCGGCCGCCACCCACTGGAATGCCGTTCGCGATGCGCAGTTGACGAAGAAATCCTGGTCTTCGTGGATCGGGAAGCTCTCGTCAAAACGAGCCCCGTCATCCAACAGACTACGATGGAACAGGGTGGCGCAGGTTTGCGTGCGGCACTGACTGTACAACTGGATGTGGAAGCCTTCACGGCCACTGTAGCCGACGAATTTGCCATCGGCATCGTGAACCCGGGCACTGCTATAGAGCAGTCGGATCCCCGGCAGACGCGGCTCGGTCAACAGCGTTTCGATGTGGTTGGGCAGGAATTCGTCGTCGTCGTCGAGGAAGTTAAGCCATTCGCCGCTGCCCGCGTCCAGGCAGGCGTTGGCGGCTTCTGGCCTGCTCAGGACGGCATCGGGGTCGGGCACAACGAATCGCAGCGACCTCCCCTTCCAGATGCCAGGCAACGGTCGATGGCGCTGTCCGCAGGCCGCCACGACCACGATCTCCAGGTTCGGCCACGTTTGCGCTGCGGCCGAATCCAGCGCGCGGTCGAGGGTGGGACGATCCATGCTGCGAACCAGAATCGACACCAATGGCTCGTTTGACGTCATCGGCATTGACCCGGATGGCAGAGCCTACGATTTACGGGCATAAACATTAATGGATTGGCTCGCCGTCCAGGTAGGAATGCCATGATATGCCAGTCGCCGCCATGTCTCGAACGTGTTTGCCTTGCCCACCGCCCGCCGTTATACTTGCCTGCTTTGCGCAGCCGGCTGGTGCAGCGGCCCCATCCCAAGGTACTCCAATGAAAGTCCTGTCCTCCCTCAAGTCGGCAAAGAGCCGCCACCGCGATTGCAAGATCGTCCGCCGCCGCGGCAAGATTTTCGTGATCTGCAAGAGCAATCCGCGCTTCAAGGCACGCCAGCGCTAAGCAAGCGCTAACTGCTTTTTCGCGAAGGCCGCTGAAGCGGCCTTCGTCGTTTTCGCCGGTCGGATCTCCTGCGTCTCCCGCTTGCAGATGGATCGAGGGTAAGTTCCGGTTTTTGTGAAACTTCGCGGTTTGGTTTGGCTGTCACCACGCTGGTCAAGCGTTTCTTCCGTACCACCGGCCGATCAAATTTTCTGCTCGCCACATGCCGCAAGGCCGCGTACGTAAACACTTGATGGCAAACTGCGCGCTGTTTTCCCGCAAGCCAACACCATGTTCCACGCGTTGCGCGCCCTGCCCCGCTCGGTCTGGCTGATCGGATTGATCAGTCTGGTAAACGATGCAGCCGGCGAAATGATCTATCCGCTTCTGCCGCTGTACATGGCGTCGGTGTTGATGGCAGGTCCTCGAGCGATGGGATTGATCGAGGGCCTCGCCGAGGCAACATCAAGCCTCCTGAAACTGGTTTCGGGCGTGCTGGTCGATCGTACCGGCAAGAGTAAGCCGTTCATCGTGTTTGGCTACAGCCTGGCGGGATTCGGTCGGCCGCTGATCGCGTTTGTGTCGACCTGGCCAGGCTTGTTGGTGATTCGTGTTGCCGATCGCGTTGGCAAAGGATTGCGATCATCTCCACGCGATGCATTGCTGGCAGCCAGTGTGTCGCCAGATCGACGCGGCATGGCGTTTGGGTTGCATCGCGCAATGGACAACGCCGGCGCCGTCGTCGGTCCGCTGATAGCGGCAGCGCTGCTTGGACTGGGTTTCGGCTTGCGCGAGGTGTTCCTGTGGTCGGCAGTACCGGCCGTCATTTGTGTAGTTCTCGCGCTCGCTTTACGCGAGCCACCGGTTGCGATCAAGCCTGTCGCAAAGCCGTTCGACTGGCGCTTGCGTGATCTGTCACCACGACTGCGTCGCTATTTGCTTGTCGTCGCCGTATTCACGCTGGGCAATTCATCGAACCTGTTCCTGCTCTTGCGGGCGCGCGAACTCGGCGTTGCCGACGCGAACATCCCCCTGCTGTGGGCGGGAGTTTCCGTCGTCGCAATGCTGTTCACCACGCCGTTGTCGGCATTGTCGGATCGCTTCGGTCGCGTTCGATTGCTGGTGATTGGCTACGTCGCCTACGGCGCGGTGTACTTAAGCATGGGCTTGCTCGACCACGCCGGCCCGCTGTTATTCGCGCTGTTCGCTGCCTATGGATTGTTTTTTGCGGCGACCGAAGGCGTCGAAAAAGCGCTCGTCGCCGATCTCGCTGCGAGCGACCAGCGCGGCACCGCATTCGGATGGTTCAACCTGGTCAGCGGCTTGTTGTTGCTGCCTGCGTCCGTGCTGTTTGGATGGCTTTACCAGGCCACGTCGGCGATGGTTGCGTTCGCCGTCGGCGCCGGTTGCGCTTGGGTCGCCGCAGTGTTGTTGTGGCGATGGATGGGAAACTCGGCTCAGGAAACTTCCGCCAGCTAGCGCGTCGCGTCTGCGTACACGCCAGTTATCCATCTACAGCTTCGCCGATTTTCATGCCGGCCACGCGTATTTTGCCGTGTTGACGTCAGTCAAACCCATTCGCGAAGATTCGGTCGAAAAGCGGCGGGGTCGAGTCGGCAAACAAGCCGGCGCTGACCGTTGTCCCCAGTTCGGTGATCACTCCAGTGGAAAGATTGAAACGTCGCAGGCGTGCCGGATCGTTGCCCTTGCGGGTCACGGCATAGAGCGAATTGGTCGCGATGTCGATCGCAGGGCTGCCAACCAGGACCGAGCAGCAGTCGACGTCTCCAACGCCCAAAGCGACGACCGCGAAGCCCGGCGTGAAGTCGAAACGCACCAGACGCGTGATGGAACTGCTAAGCGACTTGGAAAGTCCGTATAGCACTCCAAACGTTGGGTGAGCAGCCAATGCCAGCACCACTTCACCGGCAACATCGAAGTTGACAGGCGTCAACGGTGAAGCCGCCGAGCCGAGGTCGAAACGCAACAACCGGTCTTCGCTGAGTGCGGCAGTCCTGCCGACGAGATAGAGCTGGTTGGGTGATGCAAGGTAGGCAATGACGCCAGCGCGATAGCTGTTCCACGACAAATCGATCGGCTTCAACACTGTGGTTGCCGCGCTGGCGGGATTTATCGCATTGATGAACGCCGACGTCGATGGGATGTCGAACGCAAGGCTGACAATTCGAGTCCGCTGCGCATCGTAGGCAGCGTGGGTGACGCGGTATCCAGCCGGAGGGGGTCACCCCGCTGCTAGTTTTACTCGGAGCCGTCCTGCTCCTCACCCTTCGGGCCATCGCCCGTACCGGGCAATGTTCGCTCCGGCTTCCTGCCTACGCTGATCAAGACCAGTTTCCTTGATTGGCGGAGAGAGTGGGATTCGAACCCACGGTAGGCTTGCACCTACGGCAGTTTTCAAGACTGCTGCCTTAAACCACTCGGCCATCTCTCCGTTGCTTGTCGCCTGCCTCGTCGTGGTTGCTGCCGACGGCAGTTTTACTCGGGGCTCCTACCCCTCGCCCTTCGGGCCATCGACTTCCCGTCGATGTTCGCTCCGGCTTCCTGCCTCGCTGATCAAGACTGCTGCCTTAAACCACTCGGCCATCT
>JAYUYW010000249.1:0-10930 GCA_043752325.1 Rhodanobacteraceae bacterium
GCCAGCATCGCATCCTGTACAACATCAAGCGCGTCTTCACGATTCCGGCATGCCAACTCGGCATGGCGCAACGCGCGGCGCTCCACACTGCGCAGAAAATGATCGAGCGTGCACTCGGTCGCAACTCCGTTCGGCGCGTGCTTTTGCGTCATCAGATTCAGGCTGTCTGCGTTGGCGAAAGATGCAGACATTCTGTCTTCTTTGACGCTCATTGATCTGCGGGAAGACAGATCGCTGACGCCGGTGCGGGGTTGGTCAGAGCATCCCCGGCTCAGGCGAAACGGAACAGGCGAAGGATGCGACCGACGGCGAGCTGCACATTGTCCGGAAGCTGGCTGGCATTGAACTCGTGTCCGTTGATGGTGACTTTTCCAGAGTACTCCGGACCTTCGCCTTCACGCAGCACCGTCAAGTCTTCGAAGCCAAAAACAATGTTGATGGCATTACCAGCGGCGTTGGTCGTCGCGATGGTGACGCGGCCGTTGTACACCGCGGTGATGCTCTCGGCGCTGCGGTCGCCGGCGCGGCCAATGGTTCCGGAAATGGATCCTGCGCCGGCTGGCGAGAACGCGGTGGCCACGAGATCGGTCTGGCTGCTGCCGCTGCCGGCAGATGACGAGCTTTCGGTACTGAGGCTGAGCGTGCCGCCCGCGTGATCTGTCACCGACGTCATGCGATCAACAGTCAGCGCCTGGGCGCAGGGTGCAATGAAGAGTGCGGCGGTCAGGGCAAGGACAGAGATAATTCGCACGTTGAACTCCTGGTTGGGTATCCGAGCCGATTGCCCGGTGCCTTCTTCAACGCGCTTGCTCGCGATCGGTTGACAGAGGTGGGGGTTCTGACCGGTGCCTGCGGCGTTCGGAATGTCTTGCACGGCTGACTACAATGTTGGCCTTTTTAAGGACCACGATCCGCGATGAACAACCTTATGTTCGGCGCAGCGCTGCTCTCAAGCCTGATCGCCCACGGTTCCCATGCGGCTCCATCGCCGGATGAACACTGCGCCGCCGGCGTCTACGAACTGGCTGATGGTCGCGTCATCGATATCGGCCATGCCAAGGACGGTTTGCGCTGGCGCATGCCGGACGGGCGCAACGGTGTTCTGGCGACACAGGGTGCAACAGAACGATTGACATCGACCCGCGGACGCACTGGCAAGGCCGATGGCCACCTTGTCAGCTTGCGTTGCGCGGATGAATGGATTCAATTCGATGCGGCAGAAGGGCACCGAATTGACTTGGTGCAGCAGGACGTGACGTTTCGCAGCGGTGACGTAGAGCTTGTCGGGCGACTGGTGTTGCCATCAGGCACGGGGCGCGTACCTGTCGTGGTCGAAATCCACGGATCGGAAACCACGTCAGCGCTTCGTTACAACGCGTGGCAGCGGATGTTGCCCGCGAGTGGCGTCGGCGTGTTCGTCTACGACAAGCGTGGCACCGGCGCGTCGGGCGGTGAATACACGCAGGACTTCCACGTGCTTGCAGCCGATGCAGCGCAGGCGGCGCGAAAGGTGCGGCGGCTTGGAGGCGGGCGGATCAGCGCATTGGTGTACGCGGGTGCAAGCCAAGGTGGCTGGGTCGCTCCGCTTGCCCAAGCCATCGAGCCAGCAGACCGCGTGATCGTAAGTTATGGCCTGACCGTTTCGCCCTTGGAGGAAAACCGCAGCCAGGTCCAACAGGAATTGGCTACCAAGGGCTACAGTGGTGCGGACCTTATCGCGGCGGGCGAGGTTACCGATGCGACGGGCGAGTTGATGGCTAGCGGATTCAGAGATGGATTTGCAGCGTACGCAGCCGCCTACAAGCGTTACCACTCGGCGCCCTGGTTCAAGGAATTGAGAGGTGAGTTCACCGGCGACATTGCTGCATATTCGCCGCTGCTACTGCGGATTGCGGCTCCTATTGCACGTCGACGCAGCGCACGCGGAACGCCTTGGCGCCACCAACCGCTACCCGTGCTCAGTGCCGTGGACGTTCCAATCATGTGGGTTTTGGCTGGCGATGATGCTGAAGCGCCGCCTGCCCAAACCCGAGACGATTTGCTGGAACTGCAGAAAGGTGGCCGGGAAATCACTTTGCTGGAGTTTCCCGGGACGGATCACGGGATGGTAGAGTTCGAGTTGGATACCGCCGGAAAGCGCGTCGCGACGCGCGAGGCGCAAGGCTATTTCCAGGCAGTCGCCGATTTCGCCCGTACAGGTCAATTGAGCAAAGCCGCGTACGGGAACGCGCGGCGCACTGAGGCTAAGGTGCGGCGCGAAGCAGAATAGTTTGAAAGCGCCGCTCGGGTCGTTCGGATCAATGCGGCAGGTGACTTCACCTTTGTCAAGCCGGTTTTCTCAAGTGCTTCGAACTTTGCAGCAGCGGCGCGCTTGCCGCCGGAGCCACCCCGGCTCAACGTTTACCGGTTCTCGCTTGTCTGCGAATGTCGATGACCCCAATGTCGAAAAAACGGCCCAGCAGTGCCGGGCCATTGCGCAGCTCGCTTGCGCGATTGGGTCAGGCGCGGCGCATCACCAATCGTAGGCAATACGCGTGTACAGGAACGCGCCGTTGAAGCCGAACGGCGACGACGCGCTGTACGGAATCTGCCCGAACGTCGCATTCTGGTAGATCACCTCGTCCGGATAGGAATCGAAGACATTGTCCGCACCGATCGTGAAATTCCACCGGTCCAGTTTGTAATTCGCGGAGAGATCGAGAATCCATTCGTCGCCGAACGTCTGATCGCGCGTGGGCGTCGTTTCCACCGCGTCGAACAGCACCGTGAACTCGCCGTAGCGCGTCGCCGTCGCCCCGAAGGACCAGTTGCCGGTATTCCAGGTGCTTGCGAGAAGGAACTTGTCGCGTGGCGCACCAACCTCGATACGGCCCTGCTCGACACGGCCGATGCGCAGCAGGTTGAGCCCACCCGACGTCAGCGCAGCCGGATTCGGCGCAATGCGTTCGATCGTGGTTTTGCTGTAGTTGTAGCCGGCGGTCAGATCCACGCGGCCAGAACCCACGTCCCAGCGATACGTGCCAATGATATCGACGCCACGCGTGCGCGTATCGAGTGCATTGGTGAAATAACGGCCACCGGTCACGCCGAAGATGCCGCGATTTTGCAGGAAGGTCGTCACTGCCGGGCCAATCAGATTCTCCGAAAGGCTGATGCGATCGTCGATTTTGATGAGATACGCATCGGCGGTGATGTACAACGCATCGATCGGTTGCAGCACGAGTCCAAGCCCGAAACTCTCGGATTCTTCAGCCTGCAGCGGTTCCGATCCCAGCGCCAGCGCGGTGGGATCGTTGACCGCAAAGGTCCGCACATCGAACGGCACGCCGCCGATGAAGTTGGTCGCGGTCGACTGGAAAAACTGCTGCTGCAAGGAGGGCGCGCGGAACCCGGTGGACGCCGTGCCGCGCAAAGCCACCCGATCGGTGAATGCGTAGCGCGCCGAGAGCTTGCCGGAGGTGGTCGTACCAAAGTCGCTGTAATCCTCGTAACGCGCCGCAAATCCGGCGGAGAACTTGTCGGTAACGTCCGCTTCGAAATCGACGTACAAGGAATAACTGTCGCGCCCATTGGTGCCCGCGTCACTCGGGCGGAAGCCCGGAAACACCTGCGAGCCGCCGGCCGCGCGCTGCATCGCGCCGGTGGTACTGCCCGGCACCGGAATCATCAAGCCGGTGTCCGCAAACGAGGCTGGTTCACCGGCACTCTGCTGGAACTCTTCGTCCCGATATTCCCCGCCGAACGCGAACGTGAGCGGATTCGCGAGCCAGCCCACGTCGAACGTGCGATTGAAGTCGGCGTTGAAGACGCTCTGCGACACTTCGAGCGCGCCGGCGTAAAACTGGGTCGGCGAAGCATTGCCAAGACTGCGATTGAGTGTGTTGAGGATGTCGAAGGTCAGCTCGTCTTGGCCGTAGTTGTAGCTCAAATCCCAGTTCCAGTCGCTCGCGGTGGTGCCGCGCAGACCGCCAACGAAGGCGCGGTCCGTAGCGACGTTATTGATCTGCGGCAGGAACCCGTTGGGATAGATCGCGGGGTTGTTGCGCGCGTCGCCTGCGGGTCGAAAGAAGCCGTTGGAAAGTACGTCGCGATCGCTGTAGTTGGCAAACGAGTACAGCGTCGCGGCTTCCCCTAATGCGAACTCGAGGTTGTACGAAACCGCGAACTGCTCAACGTCGGGGTCGCCCTGGCTCTGTACGACCTGGCCGAGCGGCGGGCGGATGGCGGCAATCGGGGCCGACTGCGGCGGCGACAATCCGGCGGGCGGCAGGATGAAGGGACGCGCGCGATCGGTCTTGTCCTGCTCGCCAACCTGGCCGGCAAAATGGATGAAGCCGCTGCTGCCGAGCGGGAATCCGGCATGGCCCGAAAACTGATACTGCTCGCCGTCGCCAGCGCTGAACTGCCCGGCCTGCAGTGAGACGGCACCACCCTCGTTGTCGCCCTTGAGCACGATGTTGACGACGCCCGCGATCGCATCGGAGCCGTATTGCGCCGATGCACCGTCGCGCAGCACTTCAACACGCGAAATCGAGGCGATGGGGATGGCATTGAGGTCGACCGGGGAGGAACCGCGACCCTGCGTCCCGTTGATATTGATAAGGGCGGTGGTGTGGCGGCGCTTGCCATTGATCAGGATCAGCACTTGATCGGGCGCCAGGCCACGCAGCTGCGCGGGACGCACCGCGACGGTTCCGTCGGATATAGTCGGGCGCGGGAAATTCAGCGATGGCAGCACGCGCGCGAGTGCAGTCGCCAGCTCTATCGTGCCGGTGGCTTCCAGCATTTCGGGTGTGATGATATCGATGGGCGCGGCGGACTCGGCCACGGTGCGATTGGAGACTCGGGTGCCGGTGACGATCAGCGTCTCCAGCGTCGTCGGGGAGCTGCCAACGGGGGTTTGGGCCACGCACGGGGCGGCGGCGAGGGCCAACAGGATGGCGGCTGCAAGGGGGTTGCGGGTGCGTTTCATGGGAGATCCAAAGGGTATGGGCGTCAATGGAAGGGGCATGCAGCGCCAGCGGCGCCGGATGTCGTGAAGCTACCTGTTACTCGATTATTACGATCAAGTCAAACTTTCGTTAATTCGGGCTTGGCTGCGCTGCAAAGAGTCACTGAATGCCGCAATCTTGCGGATTCCTTCGCCTCACACTCGTGATCTCGCTTTCCATGCCCGTCCGGATCGCACGCCGCGTGTTGGCTCGACGCTGGCCGGATCCGCTGGAACGAATAAAGCCGCAGATCACTCCGCGGCTTTTCGTTTTGAAGCTTATTTCCGCTCGGCGTTACTTCATCAAGCGCGCGAGCGTCTTGCCAAGGTCGGCGGGTGATTTCACCGTGGTCACGCCCGCTTTCTCCAGCGCTTCGAACTTTGCTGCGGCGGTGCCCTTGCCGCCGGAGATGATCGCGCCGGCGTGGCCCATGCGTTTGCCGGCCGGGGCGGATGCACCAGCGATAAAGCTGACGACGGGTTTGGTGACATATTCCGCGATGAACTCGGCGGCTTCTTCTTCGGCGCTGCCGCCGATTTCGCCGACCATGATGATCCCTTCGGTCTGCTCGTCGTCCTGGAATAGCTTCAGGCAGTCGATGAAGCTGAGGCCGTTGATCGGGTCGCCGCCAATGCCGATGACGGTCGATTGGCCGAGGCCTTCGTTGGTGGTCTGGAACACGGCTTCGTAGGTGAGCGTGCCCGAGCGCGAGACGACGGCGACCTTGCCGGGCATGTGGATGTGGCCGGGCATGATGCCGATCTTGCATTCGCCGGGCGTGATGATGCCGGGGCAGTTCGGGCCGACCAGCACGGTGTCCGGATACTGCCGCAGCACGTTCTTCACGCGCAGCATGTCGAGTACCGGGATGCCCTCGGTGATTGCGACGATCACGCGGATGCCGGCATCGGCCGCTTCCAGAATCGCGTCGGCTGCGAACGGCGGCGGCACGAAGATCATCGATGCATCGGCGCCGGTTTCGGCGACCGCATCGAGCATGGTGTCGAACACGGGCAGGCCGATGTGCTGCGTGCCGCCCTTGCCGGGCGTGACGCCACCGACCAGTTTGGTGCCGTAGTCCAGCGCCTGTTGGGAATGGAAGGTGCCCTGCTGGCCGGTGAAGCCCTGGGTGATGACCTTGGTGTTCTTGTTGACGAGTACGCTCATATCGGGTCCTTGGCTCAGGCGGCTTTGACGGCAGCGACTGCCTTCTGCGCGGCATCGTTGAGATCATCGGCGGGCGTGATTGCCAGGCCGGAGTTGGCCAGCAGCTCGCGACCCTTCTCGACGTTGGTGCCCTGCAGTCGCACGATCACCGGAATTTTGAGGCCCACTTCCTTGACCGCCGCGATGATCCCCTCGGCGATCAAGTCGCAACGCACGATGCCGCCAAAGATGTTGACCAGAATGGCGGCGACCTTGTCGGACGACAGGATCAGCTTGAACGCTTCGGTGACGCGTTCCTTGGTGGCACCGCCGCCGACATCCAGGAAGTTGGCGGGCTCGCCGCCGGCGAGTTTGATCACGTCCATCGTCGCCATCGCGAGACCGGCACCGTTGACCATGCAGCCGATGTTGCCGTCCATGGTCACGTAGTTGAGGTTGTTGCGAACCGCGGCAGCTTCGGTTGCGTCTTCCTGCGTTTCGTCGCGCATCGCGGCGAGCTTGGGATGACGGAACTCGGCGTTGTCGTCGGAATCGACCTTGCCGTCGAGCGCCATCAGGTTTCCGTCAGCCAGGATAGCCAGCGGATTGAGCTCGACCAGGGCCAGGTCCTGTTCGTTGAACAGCTTGTACAGATCCATCATTATTTTCGTGAGCTGGTTGGCCTGCTTGGCGGTCAGCCCCATGTCGAACGCGAGACGGCGCGCCTGGTAAGGCTGCAAGCCTTCGACGAAATTGATTTCCAGCGTGTGGATGTCTTCCGGCGTTTCCTTGGCAACTTGTTCGATGTCGACGCCGCCCTGCGATGAAGCAATGAACGACACGGTCTTGCTGCCGCGATCAACCAAAATCGACAGATACAACTCCTTGTCGATGTCGCCGGCATCGGTGACGAGAACAATGTTGACGGGCAGGGCGCGTCCGGCTGACTGATAGGTTTCGATATTGCGGCCGAGCATGCCGGCTGCGGCTTCCTTCACATCGTCGACGGTCTTGCAGAATTTCACGCCACCCGCCTTGCCGCGACCGCCGGCATGTATCTGCGCCTTGACCATCCACGGTCCCTTGCCGAGTTCGTGGGCGGCCGCGACGGCATCCTGCGGACTGCGCGCGACCTTGCCGGCCGGCACCGGAATGCCGTACTGGGCGAACAGGTCCTTCGCCTGGTATTCGTGGAAGTTCATGCATGCACCTTTGATTGGAGATGGAATCGGCCCGCTGCGAGTGGCCGCGCAAGGAGCGCACGGTCGGGGTGCGAACGCGGGCGCGTGGCGCCGGGGCAGGCCGGATCAGCCGCATATTCTGAGCAATCGGCGGGTCGAAAGCAAAACGCGAGGCCAAAGTGAGGCGCAATCGCAGCGCGGGTTGCTATCATCGCCGTGCAGTCGAATCCGCCGATTTGACCTGCCGGGGGAGATTCGAAAAATGAGCGCCGCAGGCCATTTGCAGAACGAACCAGCACAACGTGGATCGCGAACGGGGATGAACTCGCCGCTGGAAGCGTCGACTCGCGAAATCTACTTTTTCAATCTGTATCGATTGTTGGAGGCCGCGATCTATACCGGCCTGGTGTTCAGTCCGCTGACGGTGGACTGGATCAGCCTGAGTTATCCGCGACTTGGCCAGATCTGCGCGATCGGCTATCTCGCGTTCGCGATTGTCATGTTGGTTTTTTCCGGTCTGTCGAACCTGCGACCGCGTTCGGTGATTGGCGTTGCGTTGCTGGTCGACGTGATCGCCGCATCCGCGCTGCTGATTGCGTTGACCGGAAGCCACACCGCCATCCCGATCATGTTGCTGGTCAATATCGGCGGCGCTGCGCTGTGGTTGTCGCTGGAGTACGCCATCGGCCTAGCCACTTTGGGCACGGTCGGCATCTGCCTGCCCGCCTTCCTGCCGGCCGATTTTGGCGGAGGTGCGGCGGCGTCCAGTACGCAGCCGCTGCTTTACGGCGTCGCCTATCTCGCGGCCGCGACCATCTGCTATTTCCTCGGTCGTCACATGCGCGCCACCGAGGCGCTGGCCGAACAACGCGGCGTCGACCTGCTGAATCTTGAGCAGATCAACGACCTGATCATCCGCCGCATGAAGACCGGCGTGCTGCTGGTCGACGACAACAATCACATCCTGCGTATCAACGAATCGGCGTGGGCGTTGATTGGAACACCGCCGGCAGACCAACGCGATCTGGGAGCGGCAGCGCCGGAACTTTCACGTCGCATCTACCACTGGCGCAGCTCTGGCAAGAACGATCAGACGTCGGTGGAACTGGCGCCGGATGTTCCATCGGTCATCCCACGCTTCACCCGGTTGGCGCCAAACGACGACAACCTTGTGCTGATCTTCCTTGACGACACATCTTTGTTTTCCCGGCGCGCAGAAGAACTCACGTTGACGTCACTGGGCCGATTATCGGCATCGATTGCGCACGAGATTCGCAATCCGCTGGCAGCGATCAGCTACTCGGCGCAATTACTGCAGGAATCGCCCGGCTTGGGCGAGGAAGACAAACGTCTGGTCGAGATCATCAACAACCATTGCACGCGCGCCAATGATGTCGTCGAGAATATCCTGCAGCTGTCGCGACGCGAGCGTTCGCGGCCCGAGATCATCGACGTCAACGGCTGGGCGCGGCGATTCGTCGAAGAATTCCTGGAGTCCAACGATGTTGGCAAGGATCAACTGGTCGCGATACCGCACAACGGTCGAGTCGAGGTGATGGCCGATCCGCAACACCTGCAACAAGTGGTGTGGAATCTTGTCCAGAACGCGTTGCGATACGGGCGTGAACCCGGCATGCCGGCGCGCGTTGCACTTGTCGCGCGAATGGCAACCGAGCGTGGTCCGGCCTTGCTCGAAGTCACCGACCGCGGACCCGGTATTCCACCAAAAGTAGCCGCGCAAATATTCGAGCCGTTCTACACGACGCACGAATTCGGCACCGGCCTGGGACTCTATCTGGCGCGGCAAATGGCCGAAGCTTGTCAGGCAACGCTGGAATATGTGGCGATTGCCGGCGGCGGCGCATGCTTCCGGTTGACCCTGGCACCCGCTACGACGCTGACGTCGAATCGTCCAATGGCGCGCAGTAGCTGAGCACGTCATGCCTTCAACCAACCCCGATTTTCAGCTTTCCTTTAGTCTTGGCAATTCGTTGACGCGGATGCGGATGAATGAGTAAAAAACAGATCGCACTGGTGATTGACGACGAGCGTGATATTCGCGCCCTGCTGGCGATGACTTTGGGCCGCATGGGTTTACAGGTCGAAGCCGCCGCCAACGTTGCCGAAGCGCGCGAACGGCTGGCCAGCAACAGTTACTCGCTGTGCATCACCGACATGCGCCTGCCCGATGGCTCGGGCCAGGAAATCATCGAGCTGGTCGCGGCGCAATACCCGGAGACGCCGATCGCGATGATCACGGCGTTCGGCAATGTCGATGCCGCCGTGAATGCACTCAAGGCTGGCGCCTTTGATTTTGTATCCAAGCCGGTCGATTTGAATGTGCTGCGGCGGCTGGTGCAGACCGCGCTGAAGCTCAGCGAAACCCGTCGTGTCGAAGCCGACGATTCGAAGTCACGCCTGATCGGCGAAACCCCGCCGATGCAGGAATTGCGCGCCACCATCGCCAAGATCGCGCGCAGCCAGGCACCGGTGTACATCGTCGGCGAATCGGGCAGCGGCAAAGAAGTGGTCGCACGCCTGATCCACGATCAGGGGCCGCGATCCGCGGCGGCGTTCGTGCCGGTCAACTGCGGCGCGATTCCTTCAGAGCTGATGGAAAGCGAATTTTTCGGCCACAGGAAAGGCAGCTTCACCGGCGCCACGGTCGACAAGGATGGCCTGTTCCAGGCAGCGCACGGAGGTACGCTTTTCCTGGATGAAGTGGCCGAGTTGCCGCTGCACATGCAGGTGAAACTGCTGCGCGTGATCCAGGAAAAATCGGTACGGCCCATTGGCGCGCATGCCGAGGTGCCAATCGACGTGCGCATCCTATCCGCCACCCACAAGAATCTTTCGCGGCTGGTAGAAGTGGGGTCGTTTCGACAGGACCTGTTCTACCGCATCAACGTGATCGAGTTGCGTGTGCCGCCGCTGCGCGCGCGCCTCGGCGACATTCCCCTGCTTGCGGCGCGCGTTCTGGAACGGCTGTCGCGCGACAACGGTGGCAGCGAAGCGCATCTCTCGTCCGATGCAATGAAAGCGCTGGAGTCCTACGATTTTCCGGGCAACGTGCGCGAACTTGAAAATGTACTCGAGCGTGCCGTCGCGATGTGCGAGGACAGTCGGATCTCCGTCGACGACCTGCGCCTGAACCAGCCGTCGATGAAGTCGCTGCGGATGGATGCATCACCGGAGACGCAGAAATCGTTTTCCGCACCCAGCGAAGCGGTTATTCCTGCTTACTTCGCGCCGGTGGCAACGATTACATTAGCCGAACCGGCCAACTTCAATGATCTTGCTGCCGCTGTTGCGGAAACAGAACGTGCAGCAATCATGAAGGCGCTTGAATCCACGCGCTGGAACCGCACCGCCGCCGCTCGCCAGTTGGGCCTCACCCTGCGCCAGTTGCGCTATCGGCTGGAAAAACTCGGCATCGAGTGAACTGATCGGCTCGGACGTGTTCCAACGGCGTCCACTCAACGCGCAAGGCGGCATTACGCCGTGCCAGCTAAACTTGGCGCTTATTGCCTTCTGTCCCCAACGGAAAAATGATGATCTTTCGTATTGCACTACCTCTCGTTCTGGCATTTGCCTGCATCGCGCCCGCATCCG
>JAYUYW010000250.1:0-4400 GCA_043752325.1 Rhodanobacteraceae bacterium
CGGGTTTCGATCAACAGGCCTTGCGCATCAAGCTCGGCGAGCATCTGTTTTCGCGCGACAAACCGATCCATGCCGCGATAGGCCTCTGAAGCATCTTCAGCAATCTTTGCGTCCAGCGTCAGCATCACCAACGGTGCCAACCTGTGCCGCGTCCCGACCTGCCAGTCATTGAAATCATGCGCCGGCGTGATCTTGACGCAGCCGGTGCCGAAATCGCGTTCGACATAGTCATCGGCGATCACCGGGATGACGCGATCAGTCAGCGGCAGTTGCAGCAATTTTCCGACCAGCAACTGATAGCGCTCGTCATCGGGATGCACGGCAACGGCAACGTCACCGAGCATGGTTTCCGGGCGCGTCGTGGCGATTACGACATGATCCAATCCGCCAGCGACGGGATCGACCACGTTGTAGCGGATCAGCCAGAGGAAGCCATCACGTTCCTCGCTGTTGACCTCAAGGTCGGACACCGCCGTCATCAAGACCGGATCCCAATTGACCAACCGCCGACCGCGATAGAGCAGGCCATCGCGATACCACTGGACGAACACGCGACGCACGGCTTTCGACAGGCCTTCGTCCATCGTGAAACGCTCGCGCGACCAGTCCACGGACGCACCAATGCGGCGCATCTGGTTGCTGATCGTCGAACCGGATTCTTCCTTCCATTTCCAGACGCGCTCGATAAACGCCTTGCGCGCGTCGCTCTCGGATTCGCCCAACTCGTACTTGGTCTTGCCTTCGGCGGCCAGCTTGTTCTCGACGATCTTCTGGGTGGCGATTCCAGCGTGATCGGTGCCGCCCTGCCACAGCGTGCGCGCACCTTTCATCCGCTGGTGACGGATCAGCGCGTCCATCACCGTTTGCTGGAAGGCGTGGCCCATGTGCAGGGTGCCAGTGACATTCGGCGGCGGCAGCAGGATGCAATACGGGTCGCCGTCACCAGCCGGCTGAAACGCGCCGTCAGCCTGCCAGCGCGCATACCACTTGGGCTCGATCTGGCCGGGTTCGAAACTCTTGTCCATGCGGGAAATCGCCAGCGTGGTAGCGGCGCAGCTCATCGGGGAAGGCGCAATTGTATGCGATGGGCGTCATTTTCCGATTGCCGGACACACAAAAGCCCGGCCGAAACCGGGCTTTAAAACGCGCAACGATGGATCAGATGACGACGAAGGTGATCCGCAGCATCACTCTCCATTCGGTGATCTCACCAGATCCATCGGTTACGACCTTGGTCTCGCTGACCCACGCGCCCTTGATGCCCTTGATCGTCTCGGCGGCTTTCTTCAGGCCACTGCGAACGGCATCTTCCACGCTGGTTTTGGACGACGAACTGATTTCAACGACTTTTGCTACTGACATTGCACTACTCCATGGTCTCAGGCGGGAGCCGCCGGGCCACGCAGGTTAACGCCGCAAACGTTAACGCCACGCTAGCGAGACGAATAATCGCCAGCCGGTGCTGCGTCGAACAGCTTGTCTGGGTTGAGTATTCCGAGCGGATCGAGCGCACATTTGATCGATCGCATCCACGCAATTTCCGCAGCGCTACGCGTGCTGCCCAGGTAAGGCTTCTTGACCAAGCCAATGCCGTGTTCGGCCGAGATGCTGCCGCTGTGTCTTTCCAGACACTCGCAAAGCAGTTTGGTGACGTGCTCGCACTGTTCGACGAATTCGTCGTCCCTTAAACGCGCCGGCTTCAGCACGCTGATATGCAAGTTGCCGTCCCCGATGTGGCCAAACCAGACGACTTCGAAATCAGGATACTCACGAGCAAGCAAATCCTGCGCGTCATGCAGGAATGCTGGCACCACCGACACGCGCACCGATACATCGTTCTTGTATGGCGAATGGCTGGCGATGCTTTCAGTGATGCTGTCACGCAGACGCCAGAGTGCAGCGGCTTGCGCGTCGCTCTGCGCGATCACGCCATCGCTGGCCCAGCCCTGCTCAACGCAGTGTTCAAAAGCTTCCAAAGCCGCGTCTTGCTGCAACTCGTTCGCGGCATCGAATTCGCAAACGACGTAGTAGGGATGATCTTCGGCGAATGGCTTTTGCGCTCCATTCGCGACCACGTGATGCAAGGCGCGGTCAGTAAAGAATTCGAACGCACTGAGCGACAGTCGGCCGCGACAGCTCGCGAATACCTCCATCAATGCGTCCATCGCCGGCACCGCGAACAGCATCACCTGCGACGGTGGCGGCGCATCAGCGAGGATCAAGGTTGCTTCAACCATCAGGCCGAGCGTACCTTCCGACCCGATCATCAACTGGAGCAAATCGTATCCACTGTTGTTCTTGACCAGGCCGCGATTGAGATCGAGCAATTCGCCACTCGCTGTGACCACTTTCAGTCCGGCAATCCATTGTCTTGTCATGCCGTGGCGAATCACTCGGATGCCGCCAGCGTTTGTCGCAATCGTTCCGCCGATGGCGCAGGAGCCACGTGCGCCAAAATCAATCGGATAAATCAGTCCGTGCGTTTCGGCCGTGCGCTGCACCGTTTCCAGCACGACACCCGGCTGCACGGTCAAGGTTCGATCTACTGCATCGAACTCGAGAATTTTGTTCATACGTTCGAAGTTGACGACGAGCTCGCCATTCGCCGCGACCGCACCGCCGGATAGCCCGGTGCGACCACCCGAAGGAACCAGTCCGATGCGGTGCTCGGTGGCCCAGCGCGCGATACGCTGAACCTCATCAATCGTCGTTGGCAGCGCGACCGCGAGTGGCGACGGAACCCAGCGCCGAGTCCAGTCGCGACCGTAATGCTCCAGATCGGCAGCATCGGTCAACAGACGCATATGGGGTACGTCTCGGGCAAGTTTTGCTAGTGGGGAATCGATCACGGCGGCATCCATCACAAGCCACTCAGACTGCCAGCGAGCCGGCCCGCCGTCCAGTGCTGCGCTGCGTCAATCATCGCTCCTTCTGGCATAGTGCGCCGAACGTCCAACCCCTTGTTGCCATGAAGAAAACCTCGTTTCCCCGTGAAGATATCAAGGTGTTGCTACTGGAAGGCGTCAGCCAGAGCGCCCTCGATGTGTTCCACAAAGCCGGCTATTCGCAGATCGATTTTCACGAGAAATCGCTGTCCGATGACGAACTGAAGCAACGCATTGCCGATTCCCACATTGTCGGCATTCGATCACGCACGCAACTCACGGCCGACGTGCTGGAGCACGCCAAGCGACTGATGGCGATCGGCTGCTTCTGCATCGGCACCAATCAGGTCGATACCAGCGATGCCGGACTTCGCGGTGTGCCGGTTTTCAATGCGCCCTACTCCAACACGCGCAGCGTCGCGGAACTGGTGATTGCCGAGGCGATCCTGTTGATGCGCGGGATCCCGCAGAAGAACGCCGAATGCCATCGCGGCGGCTGGTCGAAATCCGCGACTGGTAGCTACGAGGTGCGCGACAAAGTGCTCGGCATCGTCGGCTACGGTCACATCGGAACGCAGATCGGCGTGCTCGCCGAAGCGCTGGGCATGCGCGTGATCTTCCACGACATCGAGCCAAAACTTTCTCTGGGCAATGCGCGCAGCGCTGTCGGTCTCGACGAGCTGCTGGCAATGTCCGACGTGGTCACGCTGCACGTGCCCGAGACCGCATCGACCAATCGCATGATCGGCAAGCGCGAAGTCGCGCTGATGAAGCGTGGTGCGCACTTGATCAATGCGTCACGTGGCAGTGTCCTGGACATTGATGCACTTGCCAGCGCGTTGCGCGACGGCCATCTCGGCGGTGCCGCAGTGGACGTGTTTCCGGTCGAACCCAAAGGAAGCGGTGAAGTGTTCTCGTCGCCGCTGCTCGGCATGGACAACGTGATCCTCACCCCGCACGTCGGCGGCAGCACGCTGGAAGCGCAAGACAACATCGGCATCGAAGTCGCTGCCAAATTGGTGCGCTACAGCGACAACGGCTCCACCCTTTCTGCCGTCAACTTCCCGGAAGTCTCCCTGCCCGGCCACCCTGACAGCCGCCGCATCCTCCATATCCATCGCAACGTGCCTGGCGTGATGTCGCAGATCAACGACGTCATCTCGCGCAGCCACGTCAACATCGACGCGCAGTTCCTGCAGACCAACACGCAGGTGGGTTACGTAGTCATTGACGTGACCGCTGATGCCGAGCAAGCCGCCCGCATCAAGGACGACATGCTCCAGATTCCCGGAACGCTCCGGGCGCGCGTTTTGCACTGAGTCTGATCGCTGCGCTGGCTTTTTTCGCGCTGACGCGCCGCTTGGTTTGGTTTGTCCGCTTGGCAATTTAGCCGTCCAAACGTTTGTCATTGGCTGCTGCCAGACTGGTCAAGCGTTTCGCCGGGCTGCCGCCCGCCGAGCCACCTTTCTGCTCGCACAGAAACATGGCCCAAAGATGCGCCCGTGGCGGGTCGGT
>JAYUYW010000251.1:0-4380 GCA_043752325.1 Rhodanobacteraceae bacterium
CTGGGTAACCAAGCAACTTGTCGCGCTCGCCGAACGCCATTGCAGAAGCCGCATTGTGTCTAGCCTGGAAGGCGGCTACAGCATCGCGGCGCTGCGTGAGTGCACGCAGGCGCATGTGGATGCGCTCATCCGCTGACGCTTTGGCCGGTTTGCGCTGGCATGCGCATTGTCTCGGCGTGCCTCCCATGCGTAAGTGGCTCTCGCCCGTTTGGACGCCTATACGTGCGTGGTACCTTCGTCGCCAGACGGGTCAAGCGTCTCGCCGGGCTGCCGCCCGCCGATTCTTTTTTTGCGTCGTTGTTGTCGGCCGCCACTAGATTTGTAAAGCGTTTCTCTCGCCTGCGGGCGAGCGCCCCACCTTTCTCCTCGCAGAGAAACGTGGGCCAAAGATGCGCCCTTGGCGGGTCGGTCGTGCGGAGAAGCCGCACGACTACGCGAGCTGGCTACGGGGTTCGCTGAAGGTGCATCCGTGCACCTGCAGCGAACTGGCCGAATCCATTCGGCCACCCTGCGGGCTTTTCCTCCGCCACCTCGCCTCCCCGAATCGGGAGTTAGGTCAAAGGCACGCAGCGTTGCTGCGTAAGGCCGCCGCTGCGCGGCGCTTGCCGTTGATGTTGATGTTTCTTTTGACTCACCCGCCCGTTCCTGTCGGCTAGTGCTGGACGCATCCGCCGCTTGCGGGCCGCGCGAGGGATCGCGTGGCGTCGGCTGCGGCACAGGATGTGCCTTCAGCCGAACCCGGCCAGTGCTTGCGAACCCACGTGGCGCAGCCGCGTGGGCGACAGGCCATCGGGACGCATCTTTTTGTTACTTTTCTGTGCGTCAGAAAAGTGACTGGGTCGGCGGCAGCCGAACCATACGCTTGACCCGTCTGGCGAGAGCCAACGAGAAAGAAATGGTGGGATAGTCAGCCAGAACAGACGTCTAGACGGCCAAACGGATAAAGCGAATAAGGGTCGCACAAGAGCCGGACCCTCACCCCAGCCCTCTCCCGGCGGGAGAGGGAGACCAGCGCAGCGGGCTAATGCCCGCCGCCACCCTCAAGCAGCTTCAGCTCGGTGCCGAGCCGTGACGCCGCTTCCTTGCCATCGGCGTAGAGCAGCTTGGTGTTGTCTGCGTAGAACAGGGCGTTTTCAATGCCTGCGAAACCAGTGCCCTTGCCTCGTTTGATGACGATCACCTGGCGGGCGTCGATCACGTCCAGGATCGGCATGCCGTAGATCGGTGAGGACTTGTCGGTTTTCGCGGCCGGGTTCACTACGTCGTTGGCGCCGATGACGATGGCGACGTCGCAGGTCTTGAACTCGGGATTGATGTCTTCCATGTCGGCGATCAGGTCGTAGGGCACGCCGGCTTCGGCCAGCAGCACATTCATGTGACCGGGCATGCGGCCGGCAACCGGGTGGATCGCAAACTTTACGTCCTTGCCGGACTTCATCATGGTCTGGCTCAGTTCCCAGATCTTGTGCTGCGCCTGCGCCACCGCCATGCCGTAACCCGGCACGATGATGACTTTTTCTGCGAGGTAGAGCAGGGATGCCGCATCGGCGGCGTCAATTTCCTTTTGCGAACCTTCAATGGCTTCGCCACTACCGCCACCGCCGAAGCTCGAGAACAACACGCCCGAGATGGGACGGTTCATCGCCTTGGCCATCAACTGCGTCAGCAAGGTGCCCGCCGCGCCGACGACGGTGCCGGCGATGATGAGCGCTTCGATCTGCATCACGTAGCCTTCGAAGGCTACAGCGAGACCGGTGAGGGCATTGAACAGCGAGATCACCACCGGCATGTCAGCGCCGCCAATCGGTAGCGTCATCAACACACCGAAGGCGAGGGCGAGTGCGAAGAACAGCACGATCAAGAGCGGATTCAGTTGCCAGAACACCATTGCCAAGCCAATCACCACCGCTGCGCCGAATACGCTGAAGTTGATCAGTTGCTGGTTAGGGAAGGTAAAGCGTCGGTCCATGCGGCCATCGAGCTTGGCCCACGCGATGATCGATCCCGTCATTGAGATCGAGCCGATCAGCGCGCCCAGCACGCCTAGTACGAGAATCGATGTCGGCGGGCTGAAACCGCCCGGCATGGCAGAGAATTTCAGCAGCTCACCAGCGCCAATTGCGGCAGCGGACCCGCCACCCATGCCGTTGAATAACGCGACCATCTGCGGCATATCGGTCATCGCGACTTTCCTGCCCCACATCCAGGTTGGAATCACGCCAATGGCGATGGCAACAACCACCAGCCACAAGTTGTGGCCTTGGGTGTGGATCAGCGCGCCAACGGTCGCCAGCACCATGCCATAACCCGCTTGGACAATGCCCTTGCGGGCTGTCACCGGCGAGGCCATGCGTTTGATGCCGAGGATCAGCAGCGCAGCGGCAACGAAGTAGCTGATCTTCGCGATCAGCGGAAGCAGTTCGGACATTTCCATGCTCATCCGGCCTTCCTGTCCTTGCTGGATTTGAACATCTCCAGCATGCGCTCGGTGACCACGTAACCGCCGGCGGCGTTACCAGCGCCGAGCACCACGCCGATGAACCCGATGGCGATGGCGGGCGGTGAGTCGGCATGTGCCAGCGCAATGATCGCGCCGACTACAACAATGCCGTGGACGAAATTAGAACCCGACATCAGCGGCGTGTGCAGGATCACTGGCACCCGGCCGATGATTTCGTGGCCGGTAAACGCGGCCAGCATGAAGATGTACAGCGCGACAAATCCGTCGATCATGGGGTGGCTCCTTCAACCAACTGGCGCGTGGCTTCGTGTTTGATCACGCCATCGTGGGTGACGCAGGTCTGGGCGATCAATTCGTCGTCCCAGTCGAGCGTCAGGGTGCCGTCGTTGAGCGACAGCTCAAGGAAGTTGTACAGGTTGCGCGCATACATTTCGCTGGCGTGGATCGGCGCGGTCGCCGGCAGGTTGCTGGTGCCGATCACCGACACGCCGTTTTCGCTGACCACGGTTTCGTTAGCCACGCTGAGTTCGCAGTTGCCACCGCTGTCGGCGGCGATGTCGACGATCACCGCGCCATTCTTCATGCCCGCGACCATTGCCGAAGATATGATCCGTGGCGCCTTGCGTCCCGGCACGGCGGCGGTTGTAATGACCACGTCGATGCCTTTCAGGTGATTGGCCAACGCGACTTGCTGCTGCTCGCGTTCCTCGGCGGTCAGCTCGCGCGCGTAGCCACCACTGCCAGCGGCGGAGACGCCAAGATCGAGGAACTTCGCACCGAGAGATTCAATCTGCTCGCGTGTTTCCGGGCGCACATCGAAACCTTCAACTTGGGCACCAAGTCGGCGTGCGGTTGCGATGGCCTGCAAGCCAGCCACGCCCGCACCAACCACCAGCACCTTGCTCGGCCGGATCGTACCGGCAGCAGTAGTGAGCATCGGGAAAAATTTCGGTGCCGCGACGGCAGCGATCAGCACGGCCTTGTACCCGCTGACGCCGGCCTGCGAAGACAGCACGTCCATCGCCTGCGCGCGTGTCGTGCGCGGCAACAATTCCATCGCGAACGACGTGATCTTGCCGTCACGCAGCGCAGCGATGCGGGCCGGTTCCAGGTGCGGTTGCAGGTTGCCGATGGTTACCGCGCCAGGCTTGAGCTTGCCGATCTGTTCGACCGATGGCGGTTGCACTGTCAGCAACACATCAGCGGCGGCAAGCGCCTCGTTGGCATTGGCATGGACTTCGGTGTCGACATAGGTCGCATCGGCAAAACCGGCCGAGTTCCCGGCATCGTGCTCGATCGCCACGCTGGCACCACGCGCTTTCAGTTTCTTCGCCATGTCTGGCGTCAGCGCCACGCGCCGCTCTCCGGCGACGGTTTCGCGAACCACGGTTACGACAACCGGCATGTCCCCTCCCGCTATGAATGAATCAGGCTGCGGCGAACCGGTCAGGCCGGGCGCTGGACAGGTCACAGAGCTTAGCGGAAGCCCTTGCGAACTGTAAGCTTGCAGGCTGTATTGCGTGCCGAGACGGGTAATTCCGCGCCGCGCGCCGTTGCCAAAACCTGTTGATGGAGTGATTCGATGTCGCTGGAAACCTTGAATAACCGCCGTTCCGCGCCGACCCGCCTGCTGGCCGACCCATCGCCGAATGACGCGCAGATCGCAGAATTGGTGACCGCAGCGATCCGCGTTCCCGACCACGGCAAGCTGGCACCGTTTCGGATCATCGCCGTGCGCGGCGATGCCCGTGCCGCGCTTGGCGAATCGCTGGCGAAAATCCATGCGCAGAACGAACCGGAGCTGCCCGAGCAATTGCTGGACAAGGATCGAAGTCGCTTTTCCGCTCCGCTCAACTTGATCGTCGTCGCCAGCACCAACGCTGCCCACAAGGTGCCAGTGATCGAGCAGCAACTTTGCG
>JAYUYW010000252.1:0-24463 GCA_043752325.1 Rhodanobacteraceae bacterium
CTTGCTCGAAAAGGCGGCGTCTTGCTTGAAGTCGTAGCGAACCGTTTCCGGCACTCCATCGCGCCAACGCACCGTGGACTCTTCGGTCACGTCCAGGCCCGCCAGCTTCGCCAATCCGCTGGTGCCCTTGGTCGAGGTTTTCAACGTATAGGTTCCGTCTGCGTTTGCACGCCAGACGATGGTGGTCTCGCCCAGCGCCTTGCCATCGCGCATCGCCACGTATTCGGCGCGAAACGGTTTGATCGGCACTGTTGATGGCGCGGCAGACGCGACGGCGGAACAAAGCAACACGGTGCTGGAAAACAAGAACTTCATATGGATTCCCGATTTGGACGGTGACTTCACAAGGCGCGCGGACTATGCCGACCACCAACTGAATAGGGCGAAACATTCGCACGCCGCTTGCTGGACTGTGGTGACAGGTCAGAATGGACCTTCCAGTGACGCTACAGGTTCCATGGTTCATTCGATGATCGCGCCAAACTCATTGCTCTTTGCCGTGTTGGGCCAGCCGATTTCGCACTCTCGTTCGCCACAAATCCACGCCGCATTCGCGCGCCAACTCGGCCTCTCTGTCGACTATCGTCGCATCGAGTCCGGCATCGATGATTTCGCCGAATGTCTCGCAAGCTTTGCGCGTGACGGTGGGCGCGGTGCCAACCTGACGCTTCCTCTCAAGGAAGTTGCTGCGGGTTTGTGCAGCGACGTCAGCCTGCGTGCCCGTCGCGCCGGCAGTGTCAACACCTTGAGTCGACAAGGTCCCAGATGGATCGGCGACAGCACGGACGGCGAAGGCCTGCTAGCTGATCTTCGTGACCGAAACGGCGTCGACCTGCGCGGTGCCCGCGTGTTGATCATCGGTGCTGGCGGGGCAGCACGCGCTGCTGCCGCAGCCTTGATCGATATGGGCATCGACGAGTTGACCGTTGCCAATCGAAACCTGTTGCGCGCGCAACGCTTGTGCGGCGAGATAGACCCGCTCGGTCGCAGCATAGCCTGCGACCTCGATGCGCTGGACAATCATGGAGCGGTCGATCTGCTCATCAACGCCACATCAGCCGGACATGGCGGCGAACATCCCGCATTGACCGAACGTCTGATTCGGGAAGACACGGTCGCCTACGACCTTTCCTACGGTGCTGCCGCGCAACCATTCCTCGATTGGGCGCAGTCTGCGGGCGCCGCGAGAATACTCGACGGCCTCGGCATGCTGGTCGAACAAGCAGCCGCCTCGTTCGCCATCTGGCATGGCCATCGGCCCGCTACCGAGCCCGTCTATCTCGCCCAGCGCAAGTCGCTCGGCCACGCTTCGTGATGGACTGTCGCCCGCGCTGCGCAGCCTGCTGCATCGCGCCGTCGATCAGCTCGCCGATCCCGGATATGCCGCACGGCAAACCGGCGGGCATTCCCTGCGTCCAGTTGCTGCCCGATTTGCGCTGCGCTCTGTTTGGCCTGGCATCGCGGCCAAGTGTTTGCGTCTCACTACGCCCGCATCGCTCGATGTGCGGAGACGATGCCGCGCAAGCGATGGCGATGCTCGGAGTGTTGGAGGCGCAAACCGCCCCCTGATTTTGTCTGTTGCGCCTTCGGCGCGAGTTGCCGTTGTTCACTTCGCTCCTGTTGGCTGTGCCAGGCCGGTCAAGCATTTCTCGCGTCTGCCGATTCGTCCTTGTTGTTGGCTTTCGCCGATCTGGTTAAGCGTTTCGCCGGGCCGCCGCCGGCCGCGTCTCACATGTTGGCTGTCGCCACACTGGTCAAGCGTTTCTCTCGCCTGCCGGCGAGCGAGCCACCTTTCTGCTCGCACGGAAACATGGCCCAAAGATGCGCCCGTGGCGGATCGGTCGTGCGGTGAAGCCGCACGACTACGCGAGCTGGCTACGGAGTTCGCTGAAGGCGCATCCTAAGCCCCTGCAGCGAACTGGCCGAATCCATTTGGCCACCCTGCGGGCTTTCCTGCGCCATCTCGCCTCCCCGAATCGGAAGGTAGGTCAAATGCACGCAGCGCAGAGCGCTGCGTAAGGCCGCCGCTTTGCGGCGGATGCCGTTTCTTTTGACCCACCCGCCCGTTCCTGTCGGCAAGTGCTGGACGGATCAGCCGCTTGCGGGCCACGCGAGGGATCGCGTGGCTTCGGCTGCGGCACAGGATGTGCCTTCAGTCGAACCGGACAGTGCTTGCGCAGTCGTGCGGCTTCACCGCACGACCGACAGGCCATCGGGCCGCATCTTTTGGTTACTTTTCTGTGCGTCAGAAAAGTGACTGGGTCGGCGGCAGCCGAACCATATGCTTGACCAGTCTGGCGATAGCCAACAAGAGCGAAGCGCCAGCCAAGCCAGACGCTTGACCAGACGAGCGATAGCTACGCCAGTAACGTTTAGATGTTTAGATGGCCATATGGCCCAACAAAATGGAACGCTGCGCAAGGGCCGGACCCACATCCCAGACCCTTCTCCCGGCGGGAGAAGGGAGAACAGCGCGCGGACTCTCACCGCAGCTATCTCCCGCGGGGAGAGGGAGAAAACCCAAGCCCTCGGGAGAAAGGAAGACGCTCGTGGCGTCAGCCCGAGACGCCACCGGCCGCGTCATCGGCCGGCTCGAATTGCAGGGCGAGGGAATTCAGGCAGTAGCGCAGGCCGCTGGGCTTGGGGCCGTCGGGAAAGACATGCCCCAGGTGGCTGTCGCACCGCGCGCAACGCACCTCAGTGCGCGTCATGCCATGGCTTGAATCGCCTATGTCATGGATGTGTTGCGGATCGAACGGGGTATGGAAGCTCGGCCAGCCGGTGCCGGATTCGAACTTGGTCACCGACTTGAACAGGGGCAGTCCACACAGCTTGCAGGCGAACACGCCTTCTCCGTGCTCGTCGAGCAAGCCGCCGCAAAACGGCGCTTCGGTGCCGTGGTCGAACAGCACGTAGCGCTCTTCCTTGTTGAGCCGCGTCGCGAGTTGTTCGCGCTCCTGTGGCGCGATCGGGGTGAGGTCGTAACCGGTTTCGGAAAGACTCATGCATCGGCTCCCTGTTTCAATTTGTCGCCGAAGTACGTGCGGAGTTTTTCGACCTTGGGCTGGGCTGCGGCGCGAATGTAGCCCTGGTCAGGATTCAGCTCTGCGTAGTTCTGGTGATGTGCCTCGGCGGTGTGAAATGCTTCCAGCGGCACCAGTTGGGTCACGACCGGTGTCTTGAAAATGCCGGCGCTGGCGATCTGGTCGAGATACGCTTGGGCGATGTCGTGTTGCTCCTGATTGGCGAAGAAGATCGCCGAACGGTACTGGCTGCCGATATCGCCGCCCTGACGATCGCGCGTGGTCGGGTCGTGCGCAATCGCGAAGAACACTTTCAGCAACTGGCCAAAACTGATCTGGCTGGCGTCGTAACGGATAGCAATGGCTTCGGCGTGGTTGGTGGTGCCGGTGCAGACGGTTCTGTAATCAGCCGTCGCGGCATCGCCACCGCTGTAACCGGCGGTCACTTCAATCACGCCATCGAGGTTCTTGAACACAGATTCGGTACACCAGAAACAGCCGCCGGCGAGGATGACGGTGCGTTCGCCGCTGGCGTCGGTTTCATCCATTTGCGGATCGGGAAAATCGTTTGGCGCGATGCGCAGGGCAACGCCGGGAAGGTCGCAGAACTCAGCCATGGCAATTCCTTGTTGGAGGTCGAGCCGTGATGCCGGCGCGGCAGGATGATTTCAAGCCATGGTGGGGCGCGACGGCTGAAGCGGATTGAACCGCAATGCCGTGCGATCATGTCGCATGGATAAATTCGACACTTTGGCATTGCCTCCGGCACTGTTGCAGGCATTGGCAGCGCTTGAATTCGAGACGATGACGCCGGTGCAGGCACGCAGCCTGCCAGGTCTGCTTGAGGCCCGCGACGTGATCGCGCAAGCCCGTACCGGCAGCGGCAAGACAATTGCGTTCGGGCTGGCGCTGATGGCCCGCATTGACGTAACGCAGACCGGTTTGCAGGCGCTGGTGCTTTGCCCGACTCGCGAGCTGGCCGACCAGGTCAGCAAGTCGCTGCGCGCGCTTGCTCGGTTCATCCCGAACGTCAAATTGCTGACACTGTGCGGCGGCATTGCTTTGCGCCCGCAGCTGGCCTCGTTGACGCATGAGCCGCACATTGTCGTCGGCACGCCGGGACGCATCCAGGAATTGCTGGACCAGAACGCGCTGAAGTTGTCGGCTGTCCGCGTGCTGGTGCTGGACGAGGCCGACCGCATGCTCGACTTGGGTTTCCTGGATGCGATCAGCGCACTGGTCGCGAAGACGCCCAAGACTCGCCAGACGTTGTTGTTTTCGGCGACCTATCCGGATGAGGTCCGCAAGATCAGCCAGCGCATCCAGCGGGACCCAGTCGAGATCACAGTCGATCACGGGGAGGCGCTCGCAACGATCGAGCAACGATTCTACGAAGTCGATCCGCGCAACCGATTCGATGCGCTGCGTCGCTTGCTGGCAGTTGAGCGCCCGCAATCGGCGCTGGTGTTTTGCAACACCCGGCGTGACACCGCCGACGTTGCCGACGCTCTGATCGAGAACAAGTTCTCCGCACTGGCATTGCATGGCGATCTGGATCAGCGCGATCGCGACGAGATACTGGTGCGCTTCAGCAATCGCAGCTGCGCGGTGCTGGTGGCGACCGACGTTGCCGCTCGCGGTCTCGACATCGACGGCCTGCCGATGGTGGTGAACTACGAAGTCGCGACCGATGCCGATGCCCACATCCATCGCATCGGCCGCACCGGACGCGCCGGTCGCAGCGGGCTGGCACTTAGCCTGGTCGCGCCGGCCGAGATGCCGCGCATGAAATTTATCGAGGAGCGAACTGGCAAAATCCCTTGGCAGCCTTTGCCGCCATCCAACGGACCGCGCGATGAGCCGTTGCAAGCAGCGATGGCGACTCTGGTGATTGATGCCGGTCGCCAGGACAAGTTGCGGCCGGGTGACGTGCTCGGCTCGCTGACGGGAAGCTCCGGGCTGAGCGCCGAAGTGGTCGGCAAGATCGCTATCTTCGCGACGCGTTCCTATGTCGCCATCCGCCGTGATACGGCGGCGCTCGCCCTGCAGCGCTTGCGGCAGAACAAGATCAAGAATCGAAGTTTCCGGGTGCGCGCGCTGGATTGAGATGAATTGAACAGCTGCTGCGCGCAGCGGTCGATGCCGCCAGTGATGAAGCGGGTTGGGCACATTTGGGGCCGGTGGGCAGCTATATTGCCAAGCAGGTGTCCGAATTCGATCCTCGAAATTACGGCTACGCCAAGCTTGGCGAGCTGTTCGACGCCGTCGGCCTTTTCGAGATGGACAAGCGCAAGACCGGCGAGGGTCCGGCCATGTCGGTGTTTGTACGGGAGCGTCGAAAATCGCGCGACTAGGGCTGCGCCTATCAAGCCCATTCGCATTCAACAGCTCGTCGATGCATTTTCAGAGTCGATTCGCGCACCCGAGAATGCCCCGCTGCGCGTCCGCAACCTTGCCGGCGCGGAAAAAATTGACTTGCGGTTGGCCGTTCAGCCACGGTTCCTTGCCCGTTCACGCGCGGAGTGCGCAACTGGGTACCGGATTCATTAAGCGAAAGCCGTTGCGTCGCTCTGCATCCGCCTTGCGCTGCGGCCCGTGTGCCACAAAGTTGCGATCGTTCAGACCTGTGGTGCTGAGCGTTTTGCAAGGGAAAACGGCAGATGCCACCGCTCTGGGATGCCGCGTCTTAAATCCATCCAATCGGGGAGTTAGATCATGTTGAAGAAAATTCTGGTAGGAACCGCCCTGCTGCTGGGCAGTCCGTGCCTGTTTGCGCAAACAGTAGTCGGGCTTGGCCCATCCAATACGCTGGTCAGGTTTTCAGCAACGTCGCCTGCGGCAGTTTCGGCGAGCATGCCAATTACCGGCCTCAATGGCGGTGACACGCTGGTTGGCATCGACGTGCGGCCTTCAAATGGCGTGTTGTATGCAGTCGCGTCCAGCGGACGCTTGTACACAATCGACCCGGCGAACGGTACTGCCGTCGCTGGCGCCCAAATCGCCCAGCCATTGACTGGCACCTTATTTGGCGTCGACTTCAACCCGGTTCCTGATCGCCTGCGGGTGGTCAGCGACACTGGCCAGAACCTGCGCATCAACGTGGCCGATGGCACGACGACGGTCGACGGTGCAATCAATCCAGCTGGGCGCATCGTCGGTGAAGTGGCTTACATAAACAGTGCGGTGGGTCCGGCCCCTGCCTCCACCCAGCTTTACGATATCGATCTCGCCAGCAATTCGTTGCTGCTGCAGAATCCGCCGAACGACGGCACTACGGCGGTCGTCGGCCCGCTCGGCGTAACCCTCGACGCCGGTGCTGGCGTAGGGTTGGATATCCGCACCGTCGGTGCAACCAATACAGCGTTCGCCGCACTTCGAGTCGGCGGTATAACGTCGCTTTATACGGTGAACCTGGCCAATGGCGCGACTACGTTGATAGGCGCGGTGGGCGGAAATCCAATGCTGCGTGGGATCTCCATCGTCGACGGTGCTGTGCTGCCAGCGCTGCCGCCGAACGCGACCGCTTTGGTCCTGCGCACCGACAACACAATCATCCGCTTCCCGGCTGCGACCCCAAGCGGTCCGGTCTCGGCTGCACCTGTGAGTGGCTTGGTCGCAGGTGACTCCCTGCTCGGCATCGATTATCGCCCAGCCAATGGCCTGCTTTACTCGGTCAGCAACACCGGACGCATCTACACGATCGATCCTGTGACTGGCTCTGCCACGCTTGGCGCCACGATGAGCGTAACGCCCAGCGGCAGCCGCTTTGGGCTCGACTTCAATCCGGTCCCTGATCGCCTGCGACTGGTCAGCGATACCGGCCAGAACCTGCGCATCGATGTGACAACCGGCACGACCACCGTGGATGGAACGATTAATCCAGCCGGCCCGCAGATTACCGCTGCTGGCTACACCAACAGTGTGTCGGGTGCTACCACGACGGCCTTGTTCGACATTGACTCGGTTAGCGGCGGCTTGTTCCTTCAGAACCCCCCTAACAACGGCACGCTGCAATTGATTGGTCCACTTGGCGTCATCCCGAGTGGCGATAGCGGTTTGGACATCTTAAGCTCCAACGGTAACAACGCCGCCTTCGCGGCACTACAGGTCGGCGGCACGGCGGGGCTGTATCAAGTCAACCTGGCCACCGGTGCTGCCAGCTTGGTCGGCAACATCACGGGAAATCCAACCCTGCGCGGCTTGGCGATTTCGCCAGTGGCGCTGGGACTTCCGGCCGTCAACGTGCCGGTTCCGGTCGATTCGCGCCTGGCCCTGATGTTGCTCGCGTTGGGCACGATAGTGTTGGGTGGATTCGCGATGCGTCGCGGCCACAGCTAAACGCAGAAGCGCAAACGAATGCGCCAAGGCGGGTCCAGCTATGTTGGGCCCGCTTTTCTTATGCCTGTCGTACTTCGACTGGTGGCTCAATTGAACCCGTCGCCTGAATCGCTCGCCACTTACTTGGCGTGGGCGCTTGCCGACGGCGACCGGCCCGCGTAGCTTTGCCTGCCAACCCGCGCTCAGCGGGACACCAACACCACTGGATACCACACCATGCGCTGGAACCGATCACGACGTAGTGACAACGTAGAGCGAAGCAGCGGCGGTGGCGGAGGAGGGATGCGCTTCGGTGGCGGCAGTTTGGGCATCGGCGGTGTCGTCCTCGTCGTGGTCGTCGGCCTGCTCTTCGGCAAGAACCCGGGCGAAATTCTGCAATTGCTTGGCGACATGGCCGGCGGCGGCGGCACGACCAGCAGCGCACCACAAACAGCGCCGGTCGAGAACAATGAGCAGACCGAGTTCGTCCGCTCAGTGCTGGGCAGCACGGAAGACACTTGGGGCCCTATGTTCCAGGCCGGGGGCCAGCAGTACCCGGCGCCAACGCTGACCTTGTTCACGGGCGGGGTTCGCTCCGCCTGCGGCTCCGCCTCATCGGCAATGGGGCCGTTCTACTGTCCCAGTGACAGCAAGGTCTACCTCGATCTCGACTTTTTCCGAGAGATGGAAACCAAGTTTCGCGCCTCCGGCGAGTTCGCCCGCGCCTACGTGATCGCGCATGAAGTGGGTCATCACATTCAGAACGTCACGGGTGTCATGCAACAGGTTCGCCAACTCGCCGAACGCGGACAGCCGATGGAGGGCGCGCAGGGTTTGTCGGTGCGCCAGGAGCTACAGGCCGACTGTTACGCCGGCATCTGGGCGAAACAGTCGCAGCAGAAACTGGACTGGCTGGAAGAAGGCGATATCGAGTCCGCCCTCAACGCTGCGACCCAGATTGGAGACGACGCGCTCCAGAAGCGTTCGCAGGGCTACGTGGTGCCGGATTCATTCACCCACGGCAGTTCGGCGCAGCGCGTTCGCTGGTTCCGGGCCGGCTTCCAGAGCGGCAGCATGGCGGATTGCGACACGTTCAAGACCAACCAGTTGTAGCAGCCCGCGAAAGCGCAGGCTGAAACCTGGGGCAAAAAAAGGCCACGCATCAGCGTGGCTTTTTTCTGGAAAGCGTTGCAGATCAGGACTTGCGGGTCGCCCCGACGACGACCAGGCCAAGCCCGACCAGTATGGCGACGCCGCCGATCCATTGCGGCACGGTGCGGGTCTTGTCGACGCTGGCCGACAGGTCGCCAATTTCGATGACTTTTTCCTTGCTGGTGAAGTTGAAGTTGCCGGTGAATGCGGCAACGCCGATGGCGGCAAGCAGGATACCGCCGATGATCAATCCCATGCGCATGATGTCTTTATCCTCTTGGTCTGTGTGCGCCGAGAATACGCCAACTCGCACGTGCACCAACGTCGTACGGGGTTGGGCGGTGCGCTTGTCAGCCCGGATAACGTCCTCTCTGTCTGCTCAAGGTCAGACCCAGCCGCGCAGCGCCATCGACGTCGGTGCGCCGTCGCCGATCACGAAATGATCGAGCACGCGCACGTCAATCAGCGCCAGCGCTTCCTTCAAGCGCTGGGTGATGACGCGGTCGCTGCTACTGGGTTCGGCAACACCGGATGGGTGGTTGTGGGCGAAGATCACCGCGGCCGCGTTGTGCGACATGCAGCGCCGCACCACTTCGCGCGGATGCACCTCGGTATTGGCGATGCTGCCGCGGAACAGCTCCTCGAACCCGAGCACGCGATGGCGGTTGTCGAGGAACAAACAGGCGAACACCTCGTACGGATAGCGATACAACTGCGACTTGAGATAACGGGCGCAATGGGCCGGGTCTTCCAGGCTTTGACCTTGGACCAATTCGGACTCCAGATAGCGACGACCCAGTTCCATACCAGCCTGCAAGCGGCACCACGCGACCGGGCCGACATCGGTGCGCGCCGCCGGGTTTTCCAGCAAGCCCTTGATGCCCTTGTGCTGGGTCAGCAGGGCACGACCCAATTGCACGGCATCCATGCCACGCCGGCCCGATCCGAGGAAGATCGCCAGAAGCTCGGCGTCGGACAGTGCGCCCGCGCCGCGCGCGACAAGTTTCTCGCGCGGTCGTTCGCCATCGGGCCAATCACGGATTGTCATCGCATCGCTCCCCGATCGGCAGTGATCGGCATCGATGGGCACAGTGGCGCAAGTTGTGCGAGTCGACCAGCGGCGGCAACGCGAATTTAAGTAAGCTAGCGGCATGTCCTGCCGTCAGCCTTTTCGCACATGACTCGACCCAACCTCGCCGGCACGCGCATCCTGCTAGGCGTCACCGGCGGCATCGCCGCCTACAAGGCGGCCGAGCTGACTCGCCTGCTGGTCCGCGCGGGTGCTGACGTGCAGGTGGTGTTGAGCGCGAATGGTGCGCGTTTCGTCACGGCTCAAACATTTCAGGCGCTGTCCGGCCGCAGCGTCCGCGACAGCCTCTGGGATGCGGCAGCGGAAGCCGCGATGGGGCATATCGAATTGGCGCGATGGGCGGATCGCATTGTGATCGCGCCAGCGACCGCCGACTGCATCACCCGGCTCGCCCAAGGCCGCGCCGATGACCTGCTTTGCACGCTGTGCCTGGCCAGCGCCGCACCGCTGACGATTGTGCCGGCGATGAACCAGCAGATGTGGGCACATGCCGCGACCCAAGCGAACATGGCGACCTTGCGCAGTCGCGCCGTCGACGTGCTCGGACCAGCCGATGGCGAACAAGCCTGCGGCGATACTGGTCCCGGTCGGATGGTCGAACCCGCGCAGATCGTCGAGCACCTGCTTGCCGCTGGCGCCAGCGGATCACTCGCCGGCAAGCGCGTTGTGGTCACGGCCGGACCGACCCACGAAGCAATTGATCCGGTGCGTTTCCTTGGAAATCGTAGTTCCGGGCGGATGGGTTTTGCGATCGCTGCTGCCGCACATGACGCCGGGGCAGACGTGACGCTGATCGCCGGCCCGGTGAATCTGCCGACGCCGCGCGGCGTCGAGCGGACTGACGTCGTCAGCGCCGAACAAATGCTGGCGGCAACGCTGTATGCCGTCGCCGATGCCGATATCCTGATCGCCGCTGCCGCGGTGGCGGACTTCCGCGTTGACCACATCGCACCGCACAAAATCAAGAAAGACTGCGCGAAGCTGCAACTGAATCTCGTCGCGAACCCGGACATCGTCGCGACCGTGGCGGCCCTGCCGAAGCGACCGTTCGTTGTCGGCTTCGCTGCTGAAACGGAGAATCTCGAAGCGCGCGCCCAGGCCAAGTTGCGCGACAAGCAGCTCGATTTGATCGCCGCCAACGAAGTCGGTACGGAGCTTGGTTTCGAGCGTGACGATAACGCGCTGCTGTTGCTCTGGGAAAGCGGACGCGAACAGCTCGACCGCGCCGACAAGCGAGTGCTGGCCGATCAACTTGTCGCGCGCATTGCAGAACAGATTTTGAAACAGACTGGAGACGCCGCGTGAGCGCCGCGAAGGTACGGATGAAGATCCTCGACGAACGACTCGGGCGCGAGTTTCCGCTTCCCGAATACGCCACCGAAGGTTCGGCCGGACTCGATCTGCGCGCCATGCTCGACCAGCCATTGTCGCTGGAAGCGGGTGCCACCGCGCTGCTGGCGAGTGGCATCGCCATCCACATTGACGATCCTGGCCTGTGCGCGATGATCCTGCCGCGCTCGGGACTGGGCCACAAACATGGCATCGTGCTGGGGAACCTGGTCGGCCTGATCGATGCCGACTACCAGGGCTCGCTGCAAATCTCGGTGTGGAATCGTTCCGACGTGGCGTTTACGATCCAGCCCGGGGACCGCGTTGCGCAACTGGTCATCGTACCGGTGCGGCGAGCGGATTTCGAAATAGTCGATGACTTCGCTGCCAGCCAGCGCGGCGAAGGCGGTTTCGGCAGCACGGGTCGTTGAGGGAGAGAGATGATGGGTTGGGTCGGTAAATCCTCAAAGGCGCGTGTGCAGGCGGATTCGTTCCGCCCACTGCCGCGCACCTCCAGCGCAAGCGCCCTGACCGCGTTGGCGGCAGCTACGCTGTTGATCGTTGCAGCCGTTTTCTGCGCGTGGCAAGCGACCCTGGTTATTGAAGAACAGCGTGCGTCGCGTGCGGGCGAGGGCGCGCGCTACCAAGCTGCCACGGCGGTGAACAGCCTCGTCACACGTATGCGTGAAGGCGCTGATGCCGGCATGAAAACGCCCGCGCTGGTCAACGCGCTGGCGGTCGAGCCGGTCGACCTCGAACAGGCCAGCAGCGTTTTGCGAGCGGCCATGCCGGAACTGGCTGCCGCCGAGTTTTATGGCGCCGACCTTGAACCCTTGATCAGCGGCGACCTGGCAGGTCTTGGCTATGCGCGTGCCTCAGTATTGGCTAGTGCGCAATCGGAAGGTACCGCGACCGACTTGATGCTGCGCCGGGTTGGCGGCGCGGCGTCGCTGATCCAGGGGCGACCTGCCCGTTCCGGCGACAGTGTCGTTCGCGCCTACGTGATCCTGCGTTGGCCAGCCCAACCTGTTTTCGATGCGTTTGACCGCGTGCCGGCCGGCACACGGCTGGAATTGCGGCAGGTCAGCATCGACGGCGAGAACGAGGTGGTGCGAGCGATCGGTCCATCGGTGAACAGTTCCGGCCCCGATAAAGGCCTTGCCATCGTCGGCTCACACCTTCGAATCCACATGATGCCGCCAGAGTTGCCAATCATTTTGCCGCACGAGCCGTTCCTGCTGTTCGCGCTTGCCGGTTTGTGCCTGGTGGGCGCCGTGGCGGCGCTTTGGATGCGCCGCGCCAACAGGCGTCGACATTCGCTGGCACCGGAAAAGCGCGCCGGAGCAAACCTGCCGGAGAACCAGACCTTGGCCGACCTGGTCGAGAACAAGATCATCGCCGGCATCGGCGTCCGCACGCGCGCCAGCCCTGTCGTCGAAGCGCCGGTCGAAACGGAGACGGTCGAAATCGCCGTCGACGCGCGCATGTTCCGCACCTATGACATTCGCGGCGTGGTCGGGCGCGATTTGAACGTTGATGTGGCGCAGTTGCTCGGCCACGCCATCGGCAGTGAAGCGGGTGAACGCGGCATCGGCGAGATCGTGGTCGGTCGCGATGGTCGGTTGTCCGGTCCGGAATTGTCGGCTGCGCTGATCACAGGCATCCGCGCCAGTGGCATCGATGTCATTGACATCGGCCTCGCGCCGACGCCGCTGGTGTACTTCGCCGGATTTCATCTCAATACGGGATCGGGTGTTGCCGTGACCGGCAGCCACAACCCACCCGATTACAACGGCTTCAAGATCGTGCTTGGCGGCGAAACTCTGTCCGGTGAGGCCATCACCGCGCTGCACACGCGCATCGTCGAAGGGCGTTTTCGCCACGGCAACGGCGGCTTGCAGATGATTGATGTTGGCCCGGCCTATATCGAACGCGTCGGCAGCGACGTACAGGTGCAGCGCCGCATGAAGGTGGTCCTCGACGCCGGGAATGGCGTCGCTGGCATGCTGGCGCCGCAGGTACTCGAAGAAATCGGTTGCGAAGTGATCCCGCTGTTCTGCGAAATCGACGGCTCCTTCCCGAACCATCACCCCGACCCGTCCAACCCGGACAACCTCAAGGACCTGATCGCGGTGGTGAGGAGCAGTCATGCCGATGTCGGGCTGGCGTTCGATGGCGATGGCGACCGCCTTGGTGTTGTCACTCAGACGGGCGAAGTGATCTACCCGGACCGTCTGTTGATGCTGTTTGCGGCCGACATGCTGGTTCGCAATCCGGGCTCCACGGTGATCTATGACGTCAAGTGCACCGGAAAGCTGGCCCCGGAAATCGTCCGCAGCGGCGGCGTGCCGTTGATGTGGAAAACTGGCCACTCACTGATCAAGGCGAAGATGCGCGAAACCGGCGCACAACTGGCTGGCGAAATGAGCGGACATTTCTTCTTCAAGGAGCGCTGGTTCGGTTTCGACGATGGCATCTATGCCGCCGCGCGGTTGATGGAGATCCTGTCGAACGACGACCGTCCGCCACAGCAGGTGTTCAACACCCTGCACAAGGGAATGTCGACACCGGAACTGAACATTCCGATGATGGAAGGCGAAACCCATAGTTTCGTCGAGGAATTCCGAAAGCGGTCCAAGTTCGAAGGTGCACGCATGACCCTGATCGACGGCGTGCGCGCCGACTGGCCGGATGGGTGGGGCCTGGTGCGTGCATCCAACACGACGCCGGTACTGGTGTTGCGATTCGACGCCGACAACCGCAACGCACTGGCCCGCATCCAGGAAGAATTCCGGCGTCACCTGCTGGCGCTGGCGCCGAGAATGAAGTTGCCGTTCTAGCGCGAAGATTCCGCGCCGCGCGCGGCGTTGTCGATCACGAAAGGAATCGAAGTACCGCCTCGCGCGCCGTCGCGAACGAGAAGTGACGTTCGACGTTGGCGAGCCCATTCGCCGACAACTGGTTCCACAACGCCTCGTCGGAATACAGACGGACAATTTCGTTTGCGAGCCCGGCCGCATCGTCGGCAACCAAAACGTCTTCGCCGATGCGCACGTGCATGCCTTCCACCGCAATCGGCGTCGCCGCCACCGGCAAGCCGTAGCTCATCGCCATGTTGACCTTGCCCTTGACGCCCGCACCATAGCGCAACGGCGCCACGGAAATGCGACAGTCGTCCATGAACGGAGCGATGTCCTCGACATAGCCGTGGACGATCACGTCGTCGGCGGCCAGCGCGAGCACTGCATCGATGATCTTGCTGCCGATGATGTGGAAGCGCACGCCAGCCAGTGCCGGTCGCACCAACGGAAATACCGCTTTCACGAACCATTCCACCGCGTCGATGTTGGGCGGATGCTGGAAGCCGCCGACAAAGACCAGATCGTGGCGCTCCCCGAAGGGTCTGCGACAGCCGAACACCTCATGCACGTTGGACAGGATTTCAACGCGTACGTCGGGTGCATCGACGCGCAACAATTCCTGTTCCACCGGGCTCACGACAAGGGTAATGTCGCTGTCTCGCATCATCTTGATCTCTTGCACACGCGTCTGCGCCGCCGTGCGCCGCAGGTCGTCTCGATCTGCGAGTTCGGCCTCGCGCTGCTCGCGCAGGTAGTGTAGATCCACGGTGTCGAACAGCAGCCGCGCCTGCGGTGCGTATGCGCGAGCCAGTTCGAGATAGTTAACTGCGATGTAGTGGCGCGACAGCAGGATCAGGTCGAACTCCGCGCCACGCTCGCGGAACAGCGCGACCGGATCGGAAACATACGGATGGAACAGTACTTCCACGCCGATTTTCTGCAGCGCAGCGGTGTCGCGTTCGATCCAGGCGCGGTTCTCGGCCATGAAGGTGACCTGGGTGCCAAGGTCAATCAATACACGAATGAAATTCACCATGCGCACCGAGCCCGAATCCTGGTCGGGTGCCGGTGTGGTCGCGTCGATGATCAGAGCACGTCGCGTGGCGCGATGTGTAGCTGCGATGCCGATCGGCGTTTGCGGATGCGGCTCGGGTTGCTGGCGCAGCGCGTCGGCCCATTTGGCCAGGAATTTTTCGCGATTGACGACCTGGTATTGCTTGACGCCGCTGCCGGTGTCCGTACCAGCGGTGATGCCCTCGAAGTGGATGACCATCGCGGCCGGCTGGTAGATCACCTTGTAGCCGGCGTTGCGCACGGCAAAGGCGAGGTCGGTGTCTTCGTAGTAGGCCGGGGCGTAGCGATTGTCGAACTGACCTAGCTGATCGAACAACACGCGTCGAATCGCGATGGCCGCACCGGAGCAGTAATCCACTTCGCGGCGGAAGCTGTAGCGCGGATCGCGCGGATCGCCGAAACGGCCGTAGTTCCAGCCCGAGCCGTCGTTGAAGATGATGCCGCCCGCTTCCTGCAAACGACCGTCTGGATAGACCAGTCGCGCGCCAACCAGACCAACGTCAGGCACCTGCTCGAAGGTGTCGAGCAAGGCCTCCAACCAACCGGCAGTGACCACCGTGTCGTTGTTGAGGAAGACGATGAACTCACCCTTGGCAACTGCCGCGCCGGCATTGCAGGAGCCGACGAAACCGAGGTTCTTGCGGTTGCGCAGCGCGCGCAGGCCGTCGATCTCGCGCAGGCATCGCGGCGTGTCGTCGACCGAGCCATCGTCAACAACGATCACCTCGAACGGCACGCGACCTGCGTGTTCGAGCAGGGAGCGCAGACACGCGACCGTGTACTCAATCTTGTTGTAGACCGGAATGACGATCGACGCGCGCGGACGCTTGCTCGTCGGCAGCGCGAACGGTTGGAACAATCTACTGGGTTCGCCTTCCAGCATCGGCGTCAGTTGCAGCGGAGTGCGCCGCAGTTCAAGCAGGGCGCGGCGGATGGTTGGTATCAAACCGCGCCTTGCCATACTGCCACGCGTTCGCGCCAGCGCACTGGTGGCTCGTTTGCGTCGATAACCAAAGCCCAGCCGCAGCCGCCGCAGCCAGGTGGTGAATCGACGGAAGCCTCCGGTCGCACGCCACGAGCGACTCGCCAGAATTGCCTCGCGTTCACCTGCCAGCGCCTGCAGGCCAATCAACTGCTCACGCTGTTCGGCGACTTCCTCGTCCAGCCGCAGCGCCCATGCGGTGCGATCCTGCAGTTCGGCTTCGAGCTCGGCAACTCGCGCATCAAGTCCCTGCGCCCAAGCCGTGCGCACGTCGATCTCTTTCTGCAACGCGGCGATATCGGTTTCACGCTGGACGAGATCGGCTTCCAGTCGGCGTACCCAGGCGAGTCGCTCTTCCAGCTGGCGTTGCAGTTCTTCCGACCAGCGTTCGTTGAGCAGCATGATCTTTTCCTTCAGCGTCGTTATTTCGGTGTCAAGGCTTTGCGCCCAGCGTGTGCGGTCGTCGAGATCGGATTCCAGCGAGGCGACGTGCGCGGCTCTGTTCTCCCGGTCCTGCTTGATCTCGGCCTCAAGAGTTACAGAACGATTGGTGCTGGCTTCCAATTGCCGTTCAATATCCGCAACCCAAGCCGTTCGATCGGCCACGTCTTTTTCCAGCGACTTGGCATGCTCGCCACTGCGAGCAAGTTGGCCCTCGACATCCTTCACCCAAGCCGTTCGGTCAGCGAGATCTTTTTCCAGTGACGCGGCTTGCTCGATGCTGCGGGAAAGTTGGTCTTCGACATCGTTTACCCACGCCGTTCTGGCAGCGAGGTCTGTTTCCAGCGACGCGGCTTGCTCGATGCTGCGCGCAAGTTGATCTTCGACGTCTTTGACCCAAGCGGTTCGATCGGCTACATCTCTTTCGAGCAAAAGGGCTTGTTCGGCGCTTCGGCCGAGTTGCTCCTCGATGTCCGCAACCCAGTCGCTGCGTTCGGTGACTTCCTGCTGCAACTTCTCGATTCGCGCGCGACTTCGCCCCAGTTCGCGGTCGAGGGCGTGGCCCCAGCCGCCGCGCTGGTCGGCCAGTTGTTTGGCATCGTCAAGCTGGACGCGAAGAGCGGCCAGATCACGCTCGGCGGTGGCCAGGGCGGTGTCGAGTGCGGCCCGGTCCATCGTCGCAAAATCGACGTTGCGCAGCGGGTAGCGTAGTCGTGCGTTGTCGCCGACTTCAAGCAGAGGTCGATACGCGGCAACCATCGTGTCCAGCGTGATCGAGCGTGTCGCCGTCAGAGTCTTGCGGATGTTCGCCAGCACGTCGCGATCGTTCGCAATTTCGGCGATGCGAGCAACAACTGCCTTGGCGGTGGGCTCAACCAGCAAACCGTTGTTGCCGTGCTCGATGCGTTCCGCCAGGGCGCCAATACGCGTGGCGATCACCGGCACGCCAAGACTCGCCAGTTCGGAATAGGTGTAGCTGTAGGTTTCGGCTACTGTCGGCAACAGCAATGCCGCGTCGGGTGCCCAGTCGGCGAGCCGCGCCGGCAGGTCGGCGCGGTGGTAGTCCAGCACGAGGTGCACGCCGGATTCGCCGAAGAATTCATGGCCGGCTGCACCCGCGCCGAGCAGCAACAGGTCGGCATGGTTGCGCAAACCCGACAGCGCAGCAGCAAGCAACTCTCCGCCCTTGCCGGAGCGCAGGCGGCCGACGACAACCAACCGCAATCGCGTCCGTTTTGGTGGCGGTGGCAAGGCTTTTGTGCCCTTCGGCCAATCTGCCAAACCATGTGGAATCACATGGCTGTCCAGTGCGGCGAATTCCGGCGCAAGCTTCAACTCGTTGTCGAGTGCGCTGCGGCTCGGCGAGACCAGCGTTGGTTTCGACTCGCCGACGGCTGCCACGAAGGCATCGCGCAGGGCTTGCCAGTGCTGCGGATCGCGGTTGACGAACTCGAAACTGCTCGCTTTCAGGTCGCCCTTCAATTGAGCCGCATCGAAATCCAGTGACGGGTCGCCAAAATCGCGATGCAGCAGCGGCCACAGCGGGTAGTGGTCGTGCACCATTAACAACGTCGGCAGGCCGCTCCGCAGCGCATCGAGGCTGTGGCCGATCAACGAAGACAGCATCACCGCCGAAACCGAATAATCACGACAGATCGCGGCGAACATCGATTGCCAGGCGGCGTGATGTTGGGCAGTGTCGGCGATGGGCAGCGGCAGCGCCACGCTGAGCAGCGGCGGCGCATCGCCTCGTGCGTCGCGCAATTCCAGCCACTCGCCATGGATGCGTCGCTGCGAACTGCCGCGCGCAATCAGGACCAGATGGTGGATATCCTCCCAAGCGCTGGCCATATCGTCGACCCAACGTTGTGCACCGCCGCCCCAGCCATGCATCACGTGCAACAGCACCGGCTTGCCGTCGACGCCGTACGGCGGTGGCAGGTCGTCGGCCTCTAGCGCTTCGAGCAAGCGTCTCCGCAGTGGCGCGAGTGGCGAAGGTGGTGCCGGATCACGTGGATCACCGCCCGGCTTCGGGCCGCGCAACGGCTGTCCGTTGGCGGCGACATAGACATGATCCACGCTGGCCAGCCGACGCCGCGCGCCGCGCTCGGTTCCCGAGATCCACAACGAAAGCAACGCGCTGACATCGGCGCTGTCGACCAGTCGATGCTCGCCGTAGGCAAGCACCAGCGCGTCGATGCGATCCGGTTCAGCGTCGCTGCTTGCACCTACGGGCAATGGCGAGCGTGATGACGCCAGATTATCCAAGCCACCAACCGCGAGTGCGTCGGAGCCGTGCAAGGCGTGGCGCAGACGGGCCAGCGCATGCGCCGGTAGCGAACTGTCGCTGCGGACGAACGCGTGATCGTCGTGCGGATAGCGTGACCACAGCGCAGACGACAGACCAGCCGGATCCGAACCATCGATGTCTGGATGCTGAGCATCGACCGTCAGGCTCTCATCGCAAGCGCCGCCGAGCAGGACCAACGGGCTGCCGGCGTCGACCTGATCGCGCAACTTCGCCAGCCATGACCGCGTCGGCGCGGTTGCGCCGTAGACGCAGAGCCGTACGGGGTGGGATTGCGGGTCGATCAAGATCGCCAGGCCGGGGAAAGGTCGCCAATTATCGGGGATGCCACCGCTACCTGCCAGCCAATGCGCTCGCGGTGGCGCGCGTCGCGCCACAAGTAGCACACCGCCGACAGGTAAACTGCCCGCGCTTTCGCTGCGGATTTCGATGCAATGCGTTCGATTTTCTGGAGACTGTTGCGGAACCTGACCCTGATCGGGATCGGATTCTGCATCGTGTTCGTTCTGCCCTACACGCTCTATCTCGATCATCAGGTGCGTGCGCGTTTCGACGACCTGCGCTGGCAAGCGCCGACGCGGGTTTATGCTCGCTCGCTGGAACTGCGCAACGGCTTGCCGATGAGCGCTGAGGCGTTGCTGGCGGAATTGGATGCCGCGCGCTATCGCTCGTTGAGCGGTGCCACTACGGCAGGCAGTTTCAATCGCGATGGCGCTCGTTTCACCATTCGCCGCCGTGACTTCATCGGGTTGGACGGGCGCAATCGCTCGCGCGCAGTCGCGCTGACGATTGCCAATGGTCGGGTCAGTGGCTTGCGCGACGCGGACAACGACCAGCCGGTCGCCAACATTGCACTGGACCCGGCGCGAATCGCCACGCTGTACGGCGCGACGCAGGAAGAACGCCGCGTTGTCGATGTCGGGTCGATGCCGCCGTTGCTGATTACCGGCTTGCAGGCGGTCGAGGATCGCAATTTCAGGGACCACCACGGTCTCGACAGCAAGGCGATCCTGCGCGCGGCGTGGTCAAACCTGCGTGCTGGACGGGTGGTGCAGGGCGGCTCGACGTTGACCCAGCAACTGGTTCGCAATCTCTATCTCACTCGCGACCAGACCGTGCTGCGCAAGGCCAACGAGGCCGCAATCGCGCTCATCATCGAAGCGCGTTACGACAAGCGACGCATCCTTGATGCCTACGTCAACGAAGTGTTCCTCGGCCAGCAAGGAGGACAGGCGGTGCATGGGTTTGCGGCCGCCAGTGAGTTCTGGTTCGGACGCGATATCGACAGCGTAGGGCCGGCCGAAATCGCGATGCTGGTGGGCCTGGTGCAAGGACCCAGCTACTACGATCCACGCCGCGCGCCGGATCGTGCTTTGGCACGTCGCAATTTGGTTCTCGATCAGTTTCGTGACACCGGTTTGATCGATGACGCGACGTGGAAGAAGGATCGTGCGTCGGCGTTGGGCGTTGTCGAAAAAGGTGCGCTGCCGCGCAATCGCTATCCCGCTTTTGTCGACCTGGTCCGCAAGCAGATCATCAAAGACTATCCCGCCGACGCACTCGATGGCGGCGGCTTGAGCGTGCTGACGACGCTGGCTCCGTCGGCGCAGAACTTCGCCGAGACCGCGATCGAAAAGGGGCTGACTGCACTCGGCAAACGTGGCAGCGCGATCGAGGCTGCGGTCGTGGTCACTGGCGCGCGCAATGGCGAAGTTGAGGCACTGATTGGCGGACGCAATCCCGACCATCCCGGCTTCAATCGCGCCCTGACTGCGCTGCGACCGATCGGCTCGCTGGTGAAGCCGTTCGCGTACCTGGTCGCGCTGGCACAACCGCAGAGATATTCGCTGGCGTCGATCATCAACGACACGCCGGTCGACATGAAACAGCCCGATGGCTCGCGCTGGCGGCCAAAAAATTCCGATGGCGAGGTGCATGGGCCGGTGCTGCTGATCGATGCGCTGGTCAACAGCTGGAACCTGGCCAGCGTTGATCTCGGTATGCGGGTTGGTGTTGATCGACTGCGCGGTCTACTGGAATCGTTCGACCTCAAGCGCGCGATCAATCCCAATCCCTCGCTGCTGCTCGGCGCGGTGGATTTGAGCCCGCTGGATGTCGCCCAGCTTTACCAATACCTCTCCGCAGATGGTCGGGCCTTGCCTTTGAACAGCGTGCGTGGTGTGCTCGACAGCGCTGGCCTGCCGCTGGCACGTTACGGGACCAAGCTTGGCGATGGCTCGTACGTGACGGCCGTGCGACTGGTCAGCTACGCGTTGCAGCAGGTCACCCGCACGGGAACGGCTCGCGAAGTCGCCGCTGCCGGGCTCGATGCACTCAACGCCGCTGGCAAGACCGGCACCAGCGATTCCCAGCGCGATTCCTGGTTCGCGGGTTACACCGGCAGCCAACTGGCGGTAGTCTGGCTGGGCCGCGATGACAACAAGCCGACCGGCCTGTACGGTTCGACCGGCGCGTTGAAGGTGTGGATCGAACTGTTCCGTCGCCTGCCGAGCCAGCCGCTGCTGTTGTCGCGCGAAGGCTTGCAATTCGCGACCATCGATGCAGCCAGCGGTATGACCACCGACGGCGAATGTGGCGGCGCTCGCGAACTGCCATTCGCGGTCGGCTACACCCCGCAGGAACGTGAAGGCTGCACCCTCGAAAAACTCAAGAATTTTTTTGGCACAACCAATGACGACTCCGCACGGAACTGAAATGACCCGATCCAACTCCCGCTTTGCGACTGGCGTGCTCGTGCTCGCCGTGGCCGCCTGTACGCCCAACGCGCCACCAACCCGCAGCGATGCACCCAAACTCGCGCAGACACCCACCCCGGTTGCCGCGATCCGTGCCGCTGGCGCAGGTGACGACTCGGTCGTGCAGGTCGCACCGCTACGCGACGCGGGCGTCGAAGGGTGGCTCAAGGAAGCAAGTGGCGCTGAAGCCAGGCGTAATTGGCCCGCTGCAATTGCCGCTGCCGAAAAAGCACTCAAGCTCGCACCCAACGCGCCCGACATCCTGCAGGCCATCGCCGAATTCGAAATCGCGCGTGGCGGCTACGCGCGCGCCGAAGAGCTCGCGATGAAGAGCTACCAGCTTGGCCCGCAGGTCGGCGCGTTGTGCGCGAAAAACTGGCAGACCCTGGTGGAAACCCGCACGGCGATGAACGATGCGGTTGAACGCGACAAGGCCATCGCTCAAGTCAAGGCTTGCCGCAAAAAAGGCCCGATGCGCGGCTGAGCGATCCGTTCGGTCGCCTGCTCCGAGCATGTCAGATGACGCCGCCAGCCTGCTAGGTGCGGACGGCCCGTTCGCCCGGGAAGTGCCCGGCTTCGCGCCGCGCCACCAGCAAACCACTATGGCGAGCGCGGTCGAAGAAGCCATCGCTGACCGCCACACGCTGATCGCCGAAGCCGGCACTGGCACCGGCAAGACGTTTGCCTATCTGGTGCCGGCTCTGATATCGGGTCGGCGTGTGATCGTATCGACCGGAACGAAGGCGTTGCAGGACCAACTATTCCATCGCGATCTGCCGCAAGTGCGCAGCGTACTTGGTTCGCGATTGAAAGCCGCGTTGCTGAAAGGCCGTGCGAACTATCTGTGTCTGCACCGGATGGAACTGACCCACCGCGATGGCCGCTTCACCTCGCGTGAGCAGGTAGCCCAAGTCCAGACGATTCGTGCCTGGGCCAAGCGCACGCTGAGCGGCGACCGAGCGGAATTGGCCGAGATTCCCGAAGACTCTGCGCTGTGGCCACAGGTCACCTCGTCGACTGAAAATTGCCTGGGTTCTGAATGCCCGCAGTTCGCCGATTGCCATGTGGTGAAGGCACGCAAGGCGGCGCAGGAAGCCGACCTCGTTGTCGTCAATCATCACCTGCTGTTTGCCGATCTCGCGATACGCCAGGAAGGCTTCGGCGAAATTCTGCCCGGAGCCGATGCCTTCATCCTTGACGAAGCGCACCAGGTGCCTGAACTGGCAGGCCAGTTTTTCTCGACCAGCGTTTCGGCGCGGCAGATCACTGAGCTGGTTGGTGACGCGCAGGCCGAATGCGCGACCGCAACCGGTGCGCTCGCGTCGCTGCAACCGCTGCTCGATCCCCTTCCACTACTGATCCAGCGCATACGCCTGGAAATCGATGGCTTGCCGCCACGGGCCGCGTTCGCATTGATCGAGCAGAACGCGACCGCGATGCACGATCTCGACGATCTGCGTAGCCAACTGTTTGGTCTGGTCGAAGCGCTCGCCAAACAAGCCGAACGCAGTCGCGGTTTCGAAGCCCTGCACGAGCGCGCCAGCGACCTCGTCGCGCAGTTGACCCAGTTGCTCGACAGCAACGCACACGATCATGTGCACTGGTACGAAACCACACCGCATGGTTTTTCGCTCAACGCGACGCCACTCGATCTTGCTGGGCCGCTGCGCGAGCTGCGCGCGCAAACTCGGGCCGCGTGGATCTACACATCGGCAACGTTGTCGGTGGCTGGACGCTTTGATCATTTCGCTCGCCAGTTGGGACTTGAAGATCCGGTCACGCTGTCGCTGCAAAGTCCGTTCGACTACTCACGGCAAGCGCTGCTGTGGATGCCGACCGGACTGCCCGAACCCTCCGCGATGCACTATACCGACCGCGTTATCGACGCGGTGCTGCCAGCACTAGCTGCATCGAAGGGTCGCGCCTTCCTATTGTTCACTTCGCATCGCGCGCTGCGTCGTGCCGCAGAACGATTGACCGAACTTGCGGCGCCGTATCCGCTGTTCGTGCAAGGCAGCGCACCAAGGCATCAGCTACTCGAAGATTTCCGCCAGTCAGGCAACGGCGTGCTGCTGGGTGCCGCGAGTTTCTGGGAAGGCGTCGACGTGGTCGGCGAAGCGTTGTCGCTGGTGCTGATCGATAAGCTGCCGTTCGCTGCACCGGACGATCCGGTGCTCGAGGCTCGTCTGAAACTGCTGCGCGATGAAGGTCGCAATCCATTCGTCGAATGGCAGGTACCCAACGCGGTGATCGCACTCAAGCAGGGTAGCGGCCGGCTCATTCGCGACACCCATGATCGCGGCGTGCTGGTGCTGTGCGATCCAAGGTTGCTCAGCAAGCCCTACGGACGTCTATTCCTGGCCAGCCTGCCGGACATGCCTCGTACCCAAGATCTTGGCGTCGTTGAAAGCTTCTTCCATACATAGCTGCCTGCATGCGGGCACCGACCGACAGTCCGGCGCGGCGCCGGTGCAGGCGATTGACGGTTGCGCGCAATCGTAAACGACAAAATTTTTACAACTTCGCAATGACGCGATGTTGTATAACAACGCCCCGGGCAGGCTCTAGGAGCAGCGCCCGATCTGCATGCGCTGCACCGTGTTGACGGTTGGTAGGGCTTCAATAGCTCCGCTTGGCTCCAGCTCGGAATCTCGTATGCAACTAACCGGCACCCATTCGTGGGTGCATCTCTGGGGCCAAGTTGGAGGTTGCATGCACACTTCTTTTCGCGTGAAGACGCTTGTTGTCATGGTCGCCGCAAGTCTAGGCGTCGCGGCCGTTCCCGTGGCATGGTCGGTGGCCGGCGGTCCCGGCATTCCTACCTCGCTGCCTACACCTGAACAGGCAAGCCAGGAAGTCACGAATTATTTCGTCTATTTCAATGAGCCCGGCGCACTCCATTACGAAGGCGGCGTGGACGGCATGGAGCGCACCGCTGCAGCGGGCAACGGTGAGAAATTCGAAGCGAATCGCAGTGAGGTCGTCGCCTACCGTTCGCACCTCAAGCAGCTGCAGGACGAGCGCATCGCGCAATTCGAAGCCGTGCTTGGACGCCCGATAGTGGTTGAGTATCGCTACGACCTGACGAACAACGGCATCACTGTTCGCATGAGCGGCGCGGAAGCCGCCA
>JAYUYW010000253.1:0-10774 GCA_043752325.1 Rhodanobacteraceae bacterium
TGGGGCATGGCGCTGCTGTGCGGGATCGGCTTCACGATGAGCCTGTTCATCGCCGCGCTGGCCTTCCCCGGCAGCCCGGCACTAATCGACGAGGCCAAGCTGGGGGTACTGGGCGGCTCGCTGCTTGCGGCGCTGGCGGGGTTCGCAGTGCTGTGGTGGGCGGGACGGAAAGCCTAGCTCACCACTCCCCGACATTCGGCATGCTGACCCACGGTTCCTGCGGTGGCAGCGCGCCGTCTTGCAGCAACTCGACCGAGATACCGTCGGGCGAGCGGATGAAGGCCATGTGGCCGTCGCGCGGAGGCCGGTTGATGTCGACGCCTGCCGCCATCAACCGCTCGCAGGTCGCGTAGACGTCATCGACGAGAAACGCAAGATGGCCAAATGAACGACCTATCGAGTAGGGTTCCGCGATCTTTCCGTCGTCAGGCCAGTTCCAGGTCAACTCCAGCAACGGTGACTTCTCGGCGCGCCCGCGCCTCTCATCGTCAGGCGCAGCCAAGAACACCAGCGTGAAGCGACCAGCCGGGTTTTCGGCCCGACTGATCTCAACCAAGCCAAGCTGATCGCACCAGAAGCTCAAAGCCGCATCAAGATCGGCAACGCGCAGCATCGTGTGCAGAAACTTCATTTAATGATCCTCTTTTCCTCGTTTGAGGCGCGGGTAAAACAGCGGGTCAGGATGCGCTATTTCGCGCCGTGCGCTCGCGGAAAAGTCAATCAAGGCAACCTGCTGAGCGCAATCATCTTCGAATCAACCGCATGCATCTCGTCTTTTGCGTGAGCACTGCCCAGCACGGAGTGATCGACAGGTAAAGACGGCCGGTCGCATCGCCAAGCAAGCGCGCACAGCTGCGGATTATTATCCAGTTGCGTAGACCGTACGCAGAATGGTCGTCCCCTACCCGGAGTGTCCAATGAAAATCCTGATGGTTCTTACATCGCATGATCGCCTTGGCGATACCGGCAAGAAAACCGGATTCTGGCTGGAAGAGTTCGCCGCGCCCTACTACGTGTTCAAGGATGCAGGCGCTGACGTCATGCTGGCATCGCCCAAGGGCGGGCAACCGCCACTTGATCCCAAGAGCGACGAACCCGATGCGCAGACCGATGCAACCCGCCGCCTTCGTGACGATGCAGCCGCAACCGCCGAGCTCGCATCGACACGCGCTTTAGCCGATGTCGCAAACGACGAATTCGATGCGGTGTTCTACCCCGGTGGCCACGGCCCATTGTGGGATCTGGCCAACGACAACGATTCCATCGGCGTTATCGAATCGACCTACGCCGCCGGCAAGCCGATCGCACTCGTCTGCCATGCGCCTGGTGCGCTCAAAAAAGCCCGTTCCGCCGACGGCGCGCCGCTGGTGAAGGGCAAGAAGGTAACCGGCTTCACCAATAGTGAAGAAGCTGCCGTCGGCCTGACTGACATCGTGCCATTCCTGCTTGAGGACATGCTCAAGAAGAATGGCGCCGACTACGAGAAGAAGGATGATTGGGCAGTGCACGTGGTCTCCGACGGAAACTTGATCACGGGCCAGAACCCGGCCTCCTCGGAAGCTGCCGCCGAGGCTTTGTTGGCTATGCTTGACCGCGTCGTCGGGTAGGCGGGTCGGCCCACGAAGTTCGTTCCGAGCGAGGTGTGGATTTCTGCAGAATGACCGAACCAACTTCAAGCCAACGCCACGGACGGCCCGGCAGTTTCACTCCACCGCAATCCAGTCCACTGCCAGCATGAAAGCGCCTTCGCGCTTGTCCGCAATCAGCAGACCGATTTCGCGTATTTGCGACGAGTCGAGCGGCGGGCCTTGCAGCCGTGAGACACGCACGGTTGGCGTCAGCGACGCCAGTAGCAATCGTACTTCGGTCCACTCACCAGCAGTCGTCTCGAACTCGGCACCGTAGGAAATCGATACTCCGCGATATCGGGCGTCGGTGGCCAAGCGCAACTGATAAACGCGACCGTCACCGCGCACGCGCAAAACCACCACGGAGGCGTCATTCAGGTCGAAGTCGCGGCCTACGCTGCGCACCGAAGCAAAGCCGCCGTTGTTCGCCAGCGAGAGATGTCCTCTGAATTTCAGCTCGCCATTTTCAACCAACAGCTCGCCGCTCGATTGGCCGCCCATTACGCCATCGTTCACCGCAACCCAACGCAGTTCCTGCGGGCCATTGTCGAAATTCACGAGGGTACGCATGGACGACTCCGATGACGGCGCGGCGGCGACTGTTGCCACCATCGACAAGCAGCATCGAAGGGCGATGACGGCGAAGATTGGAGACCGCATTGCCGCATCTTAGCGCCACCAGCAAAGGTTTACGGTTGCGTAGTGTCGGCAGAGGACTCACTTTCAGCTGACCATGTGCACGCCATGCGGTGTTCAGTGATCATGTCCCCTTTTCGTTGAAATCATCCATTGACCATCCATATGGATGTATATAGGATGGTGGTCTCCTCTACCTTTCGAGCTTTAGATGACTGACCATCGATCCCGCTTACCTCTCGACACTGAAAAAATCACGATCAATCTCGGGGTCATTGATCTTGGCCAAATCGATCTACTCGTGCAGGAAGGTTTCTATTCGAATCGCACCGATCTGATCCGCACCGCAATCCGCAATCAACTGACGGTCCATGCCGATGTGGTCAAGGAAAGCGTCGCGCGCCGAACACTGGTGCTTGGTTTGCAGGACTACTCGCGTCGAGACCTGGAAGCTGCGCGTGACGCGGGCCATCGCCTGCGTATCCAGGCACTCGGGCTCGTTCGCATTGCCGCAGACGTGCCACCCGAACTTGCCGCCGAAACCATCGAATCCATTGCCGTACTCGGCGTGCTGCAGGCGAGCGCGTCGGTGAAAGCCGCGCTGGCCGATCGCATCCCATAACAGGACTTTCCATGACATCACTCAATTCTTCACTGCAACATGCCATGCGCTTGATGCAATCCGGCGATCTGCAAGCCGCCACGCGTGCTATCCAGCAAGGGCTTGGCGCAGGCGGATCGTCCGCCCCGCGCAATGACGACCCGTTTCATTCGTCCGACGCGCGCTCTAAATCGGACGTTATCGAGGGCGAGTTCAGCATCGTCCATTCTGACGACACCGGGAACGAGCACAAAGGCACGTCGTCAGCGAATTCTCGTACCCAAGGCGTATTCGACTCGCGAAACTACGTTGGCAACGCCGGAGAGCTGGACTACAAACTGTACATTCCCGCCGGCCTCGATACAGCCAACGCACCGCTGTTGCTGATGCTGCATGGCTGCACGCAATCACCTGACGATTTCGCGCGCGGCACCCGTATGAACGAACTCGCGGACGTGCATGGCTATGTCATCGCCTACCCGGAACAATCGTCCGCGCGCAACGCGAATCGCTGCTGGAACTGGTTTCGCAGCAGCGATCAGCAACGCGAAAGTGGAGAGCCAGCATTGCTCGCCGGACTGACGCGACAGTTGATCGCCACGCATGGACTCGACGAGCGTCGCGTTTACGCAGCGGGGCTCTCGGCGGGTGGTGCGATGGCCGCCGTACTTGCCAACACGCACCCGGATATCTATGCCGCGATCGGCGTTCACTCGGGCCTGCCGATTGGCACCGCCAGCGATATGCCTACTGCGTTCGCCGCAATGCGTAGTGGCGGAAAACGCCGAAAATCCGCCAACCCGAACAGCCTTTCTCGACAAGTGCCGGCTATCGTCTTTCATGGCGATAAGGACACGACCGTGAACCCGAGCAATGGCCACGGTGTCATCGCAGACAGCATCGCGAAAAGCGCGGTAGGTGCGACATCTGCGACGAGCGATCACATCGAGCACGGCGTCGCTGCCGGCGGTCGCCATTACACGCGCACGGCGCATCGTCTGGCCGATGACAGCATCGCCGCCGAACACTGGGTCATCGAAGGTGCCGGCCACGCCTGGTCCGGCGGTGATGCCGCCGGCAGCTATACGGATCCAAACGGACCGGATGCCTCCGCGCAAATGTTGCGGTTCTTTGCGACCTGCGCGCGACAAACGCACGACGCCTCCGTCGCAGCGTCCTGATCGGCGCAGCTACGCTGACTGACCGCCCCGGTCACAGCGTCACCGTGCGCCGATTGTCCGACGACAGTCGGTCGATCAGCTTGTTGTAAGGATCGAAGCCGACTTCGCTTGGCAGTTCGTCAACTTGCACGGTCAGCGTCGGATTCGCGCTGTTGATGCGATGGCGCTGCAGGTACAGCACCTTCTCGTCGCGCTCCTTGCCGGAAGAGCCGCGTGCGAATACACCGACGTCGATCCAGTCGTCCATCACGGCATCGGTTTCCTTGCCGGTGCCGTCGGCATACCGTTTCTGCGCATGCAGTTTCAAGGTCACCGTGTACTTTCCATCGGGGTTCGCGGTGAGCATCGCCTCGTCGATGCGGTTGTCGTAGAACGCCATCTTTTCGAACAAGTCGGTAATCAGCGGTTGTTGTTCCAGCGTCGCCTCGGCGCGGACGAAACCCAGCAGTTCGGCGGATGTGGTGTACGGCGGTTGCTGGTAGGCCTTGGCTTCGAGGAACTTCTTCAGCGCGCGATTCAGCGCGGCTTCGCCGATCTCCTCACGCAGGCGGTAGAAAACCAGCGAACCCTTTCGGTAATGGATGTACTGCTGGTTCTCGACGCGGTACAGCGGCAATTCCTCCACCGCTTCACTACCGCGACCGGACAGATAGCGGTCCAGCTCGGTTTTCAGGAACTGGCGCATCTGGGCGCGGCCGTATTCCTGCTCCATCACCATCAGCGCAGAGTATTGCGATAGCGATTCGGAAAGCATGGTCGAGCCCTGCACGTTCGCGCCGATCACCTGATGCGCCCACCACTGGTGTGCGATCTCGTGGGCGGTTACGTAGAACACGTAGTCGACATCATCCGGTTTGCGCAGGTCCGCGATGAAGCCGATCGATTCGGAGTACGGAATCGTATTTGCGAAGCTCTGTGCGAATGACTGGTAACCCGGGAACTCGATGATGCGCACCTGGCGGTGCTGGTAAGGAGTGAAGTTTGCTTCGTAGTAGGCCAGCGATTTCTGCACCGATTCGATCATGCGGTCGACGTTGTAGCCATGGCGCGGATCGAAATAGACCTCGATGGGGATGTCCTTGTAGCTTGCCTTCTTCACCTGCCAGCGCGCCGATAGGTAGGCATAAAAATCCAGCATTGGACGGTCCATCTCATAGCGGAAGCAGCGGCGGCCCTCGCGCTGGAATTCTTCCTTGAGATAGCCCGGTGCCAGCGCTATCTGGTCTGGCGTTGTGCACACCGTTGTCTTGAACGTGATCCAGTCGGCGTCATCAGTGAGATAGGTATTGGCGCGTGCGGCCTCGTCTTCCAGCTTGGGCATCCGCGTCGGCTCGCCGAGGTCGCGCTTGCGGCGTTCGTTGCGGTCGGTGAGCTGACCTTGCTCGTCATAGCCAAAGCTGGGAAACGATCTGTTATTGACGAAGCTGCCGTTCTCAACGATCTGGTGCTGCGCTACCTGTCCGCCGATGCCAGTGGAATGGAAATCGAGATCAAACGTAAAATCGCGCTGTTCGGCCGGCTGCAACGGCCGGTCGAGGCGATAGATGCGATAGCCCAGTTGCTCATCGTGCAGTGTCGATTGCGCGCCGCCGAGTTCGATTGACTGCAGCGCCTTGTCGTCCTGCATCTGGATATGCACCTCGGCAATCGGTTGCGAATACGGGTTGTGCACGCGGTAGACGCCGTGCACACGCATCGACTGCGTCTCTGGCCGCAGGTCGACATCGATCGTCGACGCAAGGATGCGTGGCTGCTTAAGGTTGCGGTACTGGCCAAACTCCTTCTCGTAGCGAGCCTGACGGTCCATCAGCTGCTGTGGCGACACGAATTCATTGCGAATGTTGGTGTTCCAATACAGATAGCCACCGACGCCCGCGAACGCGAACACGCTTGCCGCAAGCGCCGCGCCGAGGCCGCCTTGCAGGCGCTGGCGCGCCAGCAACCCCCGTTGCCGCCAGCCCATGCCTACACCACGCACCCAGAACGCCTCCGCCAGCATTAGCGAGGCGAGCAGGAACAGGCCCCAATACCCTTGGAACCATAATTGCCCGGTCAGGAAATGGCCGTAGCCATTCATGTCCGAATATGGTGCGATCGGCCAGCTGCCGAAGTTGTAGAGGTTGTTGGTGAAATCGATCAGGCCCAGCGCCGTTTGCAGAACCACCACGACGATCAGCAGCGCATAGCCGAGGAACTTGTTGTTCGTGAACACCTGAAGCACCAGCGCCAGCCCGCCCATCAGCACGTAGACGATAGAGTCCAGCGCCAGCGTCTTCACATACAGGAGCGGTTCGATTTGCGTAAAGCCGCGGCCGAGCTGAACGCCAATCGATGCCAGCGCGCCGATTGCCTGAAAGCTGAGGATCACTGTCACCAGCGCACCGAACTTGGCCAGCAAAGGCACCCAGTTCGGCACCGGCATCGCATCGCTGACTTCGTTGAGGCGCGCGCCGCGCTCCTTCCAAACCAGTTCTCCGGCGAAGAACAGCACAACAATAATCAGCAGGAAACTGTAACTACCCTGCAGCGCCGACAGCATTTGCGAGGTGACGGGATAGATCGTCGTGCCAAACATCGACTGCTGGAACAACGCGGACGGAATGAAATTCGCAATGCCAAGAGCCAGCATCACCAGGAATGGCACGCTGCGGAATATGCCGGCGGTGTCAAAGCGAAGCTGCCGCAGAAATTGCCGCCAAGCGGTCGCCGCAGTGAACGACGGCGCCACCCGCAGACTAGCGGCTACCAACGCTGGCCTGTGCGACGGGGCGATAGCCGGCGCGTTGATCTTGCTCCGGCGCGCCTTGCCGGTTCCGCTGCGCTCGGTGCGGAACATCGCAAACGTCGCCGCGAACAGGCCGATCGCGACTGCCAGCCACAACGCACGATTCGCCAGCAGGTAGCCACCCAGCGCCGGGATCCCATTGTTGCGTTCCTCGGCGGACCAGTAACGAATGGTTCGCGACAGCGCGCGCAGTCCGAGTGGCTCGCTCAAAGTCGCGATCCAGACATTGTCGATGTCGGCAAGCAGCGCGCCACTGATCCCCCACAGCACGAAGAAGGCGATCACGCCGATGTAGACCCAGAGGATGCTGCGTGTCAGCACGGCGAGCAGGGACAGCAGCGCGCCGGTGAACAGCAGGTTCGGAATCACGATGACCGCGAACGTCCACAGATACGGCCGCAGCGACACCGGCCCGAGTCGTGCCGGGTCGATCCATGGCATGAACGGCGCGACGAAGATGCCGATCGCAATCAGAACATAGACCAGCAGGCTGGCAAGCAGGGCGGCGAGCACCCGACCGAGCAGGTAGTCGCGACGCCGGATCGGACTGGCAAAGATCAGCTCTGCAGTGCCAAGCTCGAAATCGCGCAGCAGGGCACCACTGATGAACAGCGTGATCACCAGCAGGCCCAGCAGGGTGAACAGGCCCAGCCAGGTCGCGATGACCGTCGGCGCGTTGCGGTGCACATTGCCGATGCTGCCACCCAGCTGGATGGAATCGCTGGTCGCCGCGCCGAACGCCATAAGAGCGAACAGGCCAGCCATCAGCCACAGCAGCGGAGATCGCAATTGTTCGCGCAGTTCGAAACGCAAGAATTCCAGAGTCATGGCGATGCCGTCACGCTGCCGCGCGCGATTGCAGGCGCAGACGCTGGAAGTACACATCCTCAAGATCCGGCGCGACCGGCTCGAAGCCCTCCTCCGGGCGTTGCGCACTGAAGACGTGGATCACCGGATGGCCGCCGACCAGGCGCGTCGACAGCACGATGTGATTCGCCTCGTAGCCAGGCAGCGCGCTCTTGGCGATTTGCTTGCGCCAGACTTGGCTGCCCAGTGCGGCGATCGCATCGTTAGGCTTGCCGGTCAACAGCACCTGACCACGATTCATGATCGCCATCGTCGGGCAAAGGTCGGTCACGTCCTCGACGATGTGGGTAGACAGGATCACCGCCACGTTTTCACCGATCTCGGCAAGCAGATTGAGGAAGCGATTGCGCTCCTCGGGGTCCAGTCCCGCCGTCGGCTCGTCGACAATGACCAGGCGCGGATTTCCGAGCAGCGCCTGGGCGATGCCAAAGCGCTGGCGCATGCCGCCGGAGTAGGTGCCGAGCTTGCGCTTGCGCGCGTCCCACAGGTTGACCTGCTGCAGCAGGCCATCGACCACCTCGCGACGCTGCTTGCGAGCGGTCAGTCCCTTCAGCACGGCGAAGTGTTCCAGCAAGTCTTCAGCGCTGACTTTCGGATAGACACCGAAGTCCTGCGGTAGGTATCCCAGTTGCCGGCGCACTGCATCCTTGTCGCGCAGCACATCGATGCTCGTGCCGTCGGCTGCTTCCAGCTCGACACTGCCCGAGTCGGCCTCCTGCAGCGTTGCCAGAGTGCGCATCAGCGATGACTTGCCGGCGCCGTTCGGACCCAGCAGGCCGAACATGCCGCGCGGGATGTCGAGGTTGACGTCGTTCAGCGCATGCACGCCGTTCGAGTAGGTCTTGCTCAGATGACGGATCAAAAGCATGGCATGGCCCTTCCGGTTTTCGCCACGATGGCGGAAGTTCCGGAATGGTAGAACAAGGTCGCGGCAAGCTGAATGGGCCTGATGGCATGGTCCGCCGCCAACGCGGCCTGCACTGCTTGGGGCAGGGGTGTAAATGGCTCTGGCCAAATCAGCGCGGTGAGTTTGTCGTTGACCAGCGTATGCCGGGTTTGCCACAGGTAGCGCATCCCCAGCAGGGCATCCAGGTAGGCACAGACAGCGCACCGATTCGGATGACGGGCCAAGGCAACCCCGCCATCTTCACAGTCACGCCGGGTTTGCCCAAGCTCTGGGACTGTGCCAGCGGGGTCAGCACATCCAGCCAACGCCGGCCAGTGATGCGGTGGCCGGCAAAGTGCAGCACTTCAAATGCTGGCAACTCGTTGCGTCGCTGGGCTACCGCCACAAAGCTGCGAGCAAAGTCGGGCAGACAGGCCCAGGCCCTGGAAACTTCGGCTGCGCCGGATGGCGGTGGCGACAGCGCGAACGAACGGATGAGCAGCGTGGCGCGCAGCCGCTTCCTTGTCCTGACTCCTGATGAAGTGGCGACGCTGAATGATTATTCGATACGCTTGGAGTCACCCACCGCCGAGAGCCACCATGTCACGCACTCCGCTGTTCGCGATCCTCCGCCGTGCTGCTGCCCTGGCGCGCCATTCCCTGCACACCGACGAACCGCTGGACGAGTTGGGCGAACGGGTTGCAGAACTGCGCGGGGAGAACTCGCGCCGGCGCTTTGTGCTCGGGGTCGGTGGCGGCGCGGCTGCGCTGGCGCTGGCCGGTTGCTTCGCCCGATTTCCGCAGTTGGCGTCCGCGAAGGACGACGACGAAGTCGTGGTGGTCGGCGCCGGCGTCGCCGGGCTGACCGCTGCATGGCGCTTGCGCCAAGCCGGCGTGCCAGTGCGGATCGTCGAAGCCAACAGCCGCGTCGGCGGGCGCATGTTCAGCCTGCGCAATCATTTCGGCGATGGCCAGGTGATCGAGCTTGGCGGCGAGTTGATCGACAGCGACCACGTGCGCATCCGCGCGTTGGCACAGGAACTGGGCATCCCGCTCGACGACCTGCTGTCGGACGATACGTCGTTGCAGGGCGACGTCTGGTACGCCGAGGGACGCAGCTATTCCGAAGCCGAGATCATGCAGGCGTTCGTGCCGCTGGCCGCGGCGATCGAACGCGATCTCGCTACCCTGGGTGACGGCGACATTCTTTGGAACTCGCACCAGAATGCGCAGGCGCTGGATGCGATGACGGTGCGCCAGTGGCTGGAACGCGAAGGCGCGACGCGCTGGCTGCGCACCCTGATCGAGGTCGCCTACACCACAGAGATCGGGCTGGAGTGCGACCAGCAGTCGGCGCTCAATCTGCTGACCTTCATCGGTACCGGGACCGACAGTTTCAAGATCTTCGGCGCCAGTGACGAGCGCTACCACGTGCGCGGCGGCAACGATCTGATCGTGCAGGCCCTGGGCAGCAAGCTCGCCGACGCGATTCAGACCGACACCGCGCTCGAAGCGCTGCGGCAGGACGCCGATGGGCGCTACGTACTGTCGCTGCGGCGCGGTGCGGCGTCTGAGCAGGTGCGTGCGCGCCAGGTGCTGCTCGCACTGCCGTTCACCACGCTGCGCCAGGTCAAGCTCGACCTGGAACTTCCGCCGCAGAAGCGGCGCGCGATCGAGCGCCTGCGCTACGGCACCAATGCCAAGCTGATGATCGGTTTCAACGAGCGCGTCTGGCGTACGCAGCACCGACGCAACGGCAGCGTCTTCTGCGACCTGCCGTTCCAGACCACGTGGGAAACCACGCGCCTACAGCCCGGCGCGAGCGGCGCACTCACCAATTTCACCGGCGGCCGACACGGATTGGCATTGGGCGAAGGCACGGCGAAGGCGCAGGCCGATCTCGCGGTCTCCCAGCTCGAAGCGATCTTCCCCGGCATCGCCGCGGCGCGCGCCGGCGCGCGCGAAGTGCGCATGCATTGGCCGTCGCAGCCGTGGGCGCAAGGCAGCTATGCCGTGCTGACGCCGGGCGACTGGACCAGCCTGCGCGGTGCGATGGGTGAAACCGTCGGTCAACTGTATTTCGCCGGCGAGCACTGCGCGCTCGATACGCAGGGCTTCATGGAAGGCGGCTGCGAATCGGGCGAGACTGCCGCGGTGCAGATCGTCCAGGCGCGCGGCGGGCTCGCACTG
>JAYUYW010000254.1:0-4362 GCA_043752325.1 Rhodanobacteraceae bacterium
GAGGAATTGCTCGAAGCGATCACGCTCAAGCGCCTCGGTCTCTACTTCAGCCCGATCCTGCTGTTGAACACCCAAGGCTTTTACACGCCATTCCAGAAATTCATGGAAAGCGTCGTCGACGCGCGTTTCATGAACCGCGAACACTTGGATATGTGGGGCATGATCGACACGCCCGAAGAAGCGCTGGCCGCCATCGCCGCCACCCCGCGCTGGCGAGAAGACGCCCGCGCTTTGTGCGCGCCGCGCTGACACCGTTCAGAACAAACATTTGGATGCGCTGCGACAAAACGTGCCCTCGTGACACTTGACGTGTTGCGGACGGGTGGAAACAAATCATGGAACTTAAGAAAAGCGATTCGCGCTCCCGGGGGAGCAGCGAATCCACCGCAAGGAAAGCGGCTTCGACGAACCACAGTGATGGCCCCCCAAAGCATCCTCAGCGGGTTTGACCCGAAAACCTTTCGCTCCGGTACGTTTTGCGGATCAGGTCAGCGTGCCGAATTCGCCGCTGTCATCGCCATGACGCCGCGTGTCGAAAAGATGCTTTGCGCCGAACGAGAGACCCGGTGCAACGAAGCGCACCACACCTTCCTCGCATCGGCGCATCGACATCGCCATCACTGCGTTTCCTCCTCCACAGTCGCAGCCAGCTGCCGCAGCCACGATGGCGGCTCCAACAATTCTGCAAACGCCTTCATGGCTTCCGTACGCAACTGCCCGGCACCGGTGTCGCCAACGCTACGCCGCGCCGCAATAGCCTGCAACAGCGCAATCTCGACATGAAGTTCCACGTCGGCATCAGCCGCTGCGGCGTCCTGGTAACTCCGAGCTGTGGCGAGCAATGTAGTAGCCTGGAGTGCATCGCCTTTCTGCAGCAACGCGTTGGCACGCAACGTCGCCGCGCGGCCCCTCCATTCGCTGCGCGGCTTGTCCAGCTTGGCCAAGGCCGCATCCAGCGCATCAACTTCCGCCAGCGCCGACTCGGGCTCGCCGCGTTCCAGTTGCAGGCGGGCCAGCTTTTCCCATGCACCGGCCTGTTCGTCGAAGTCGGGCTGTGCATCCGCTGCCAAGTCGGCGAGCGCTCGCCGCAACGCCGCTGCTCCAGCCGCCACCTCGCCCGACTTTGCCAGCGCCTGACCGTAACTGGCGCGGGTTGATGCCGTTTCAAAATGACGGGCACCGAAAAGCGCCTCGTACATCGCCAGAGATTCGCGCAATGGCTCCACCGAACCGACGGCATCGTCGCGCTGCAGTCGGAGCTTGCCTATCGCGTGCATGTCGTTCGCGATGTAGGCGTGCGCGGGCCCATAAACGATGCGGTTGATGCGCAGGCTTTCCAACGCGGCGTCCAGCGCAGCGGCGAAGTCGCGCTGTTGGCGTTTGACCATCATCAATGCGTTGAGGTGCCGCGCGCGGCGCCAGTCGTCCGCTGGCAGCACGGCGCTATCGATTTCCAATGCGGCCCGGACATGTCGTTCGGCAGCGGCGATATCGCCGGCCCGGCGATAGATGCGAGACAGGTTTGCGTGGGCGGTGGCGACCGCAACGTGGCGGGTACCCAACTGGCGTACCCGCAATGCCAACTGTTCCTCGGATGCAGCCGCCGCACCGGTGCTGTCACCCGAAGCGAACAGGGTCTGGCTGTAGCCGCTGAGACTTTCTGCCAGGGTCTCGATATCGGCGCGGCGAGCCAGTTGTACCGCTTCGAGACCATCCGCCAGCGCGCGCGCGGAATCTCGCTGACGCACGGCCAGGGCCGACGAAACCACCAGCACACCGCTGCGCAGCCGCGGCTGGTTCAGCGGGATTTGCGCAAGCAGGTTGTCGGCAAGCAGGCGTGTTGCCACGTCGTCTTTGCCCAGCAACTGCGCGCGCAGCAACTCCACTCCCGCAGACAAGCTCAGCCTTGCTGTCTCCCCGACGTGCCGGCGGGCCTGGTCGTAGTTCCAGTGCAAGGTTTCTCGTGCGACTTCGATACGACCCTGTTCGCGCAGCACCCCACCCAATTCGGTCAGCAGTTCTACGCGTACCGCCGCCGGCATTGAAGCATCGCTGCGGGCCCGGGCAACGGCCGCTTCGACCACCTCGGTGATGCGTGGCGGCCCGTCGCGGGGGGAACCGGGCTGCGCCTCGCGAAATGACGACACCATGAAGTCGCGCATCGCCTCGGCCCGGCGCGCTTCGGCGATCGCCACCTGAGCCTGCCACACGGCCAGGCCCAACGCGGCAAGAATGGCCACCGCGAACGCAGCGCCGGTCACGACGCCGCCACGATGGCGGACGATGAACTTTCGCGTGCGATACCACGCCGAAGGCGGATGGGCCGCGACCGGCTGATTGGCCAAGTGGCGTTCGATGTCGGCGGCCAACGCGCCAGCGCTCGAGTAGCGATGCTCTGGTTCTTCGGCACTGGCCTGAAGGACGATGTTGTCGAGGTCGCCGCTCAGCAGCCGGCGCGTGCGTGCAGCCGGCGCGGGCAGCACACCGGGCCCGGTGTTGGACGCGACCCGCGACGACGGCGTGCGCGTATCGCCAGGCTCGCGACGCTGGCCGCTGATCAGTTCGCCGAGAAGGACGCCCAGCGAATACACATCTGTCGCCGTCGTGATCGGCCCGTCCCGGAACTGCTCGGGCGCGGCGTAGGCAGGTGTCATCGCCTGCTGCTGGGTATGGGTCGGGTCGCCATCCAGCCTCGCATCGAGCAGCTTGGCGATGCCGAAGTCAAGCAACTTCACGTGGCCATCGGCGGTGACCAGCACATTCGCCGGCTTCAGGTCTCGATGCACTATCAGCGCGCGATGCGCCGCTTCGACAGCGCCGCAGACGGCGATAAACAGGCGCAGACGTGCTCCCAAGTCCAGCTCGCGGTCGCGCACGTAGTCGACGATCGACACGCCATCGATCAATTCGAGTGCGATGTAGGGCGTGCCGCTATCGGTAACGCCACCTTCGATCAAACGCGCAATGCCAGGATGCTGCAACTGGCTCAGCGCACGGCGTTCATCGCGGAAGCGGCGCTGCTCGTGTTCGGTGTAGAGATTGCGCCGCAATAGCTTGAGCGCAACGTGCTGACTTACACCGGCCTGCTCGCGACTGGCCCGGAACACGATTGACGAGCCACCCTCGCCGAGCTGATCCAGCAATCGAAATGGCCCGATCGTCGCGCCGAAAGGCGGAACGGCCAGTCCGGCATCGCCAACAATTTGTAATACGTCATCGATCGATCGATCCAGCACGCGTGCATCGGCGTCGGCTCGCAGCAGTCGTTCGACCGCAAAACGAGTGTCGATATCCGGGCAGTGCTCAAGCAGCCATGCGCTTCGTTGCTCCGGGGCAATCGCAATCGCGGCTTCGAACAGTTCGCGTTGGTTCAAAAAGGTCTGGTTTTGCATCACGAATTTCCGATTCATTTCCCGGCTGTCGGGATTCAACGCCGTGCCGTAGAATCCGGCATGGCGTGGCAATCACCCCAGATTCGCTTGCAGATAGGCGACCGCGTAACGCCAATCGCGATCAACCGTCCGCCTTGTCAAATTGAGCAACATGGCGACTTGTTCTGGCGACAGTCCGGCGAAATAGCGCAACTCGACGACCTTTGCCGCGCGCGCGTCAATTTTTTCGAGGTTCTGCAACGCCTGCTCAATGGCCAGCACCTGCTCGGCCGTTTCGAACGACGGCGTCAAGTCCGTCGCGCTGGTGAAGGTCACTCGCAACCAGTCGCCACCAACTTTCTGTCGCTGCCGTGCGCGTGCGCGATCAATCAACAAATGGCGCATCGCGCGCGCCGCATAGGCGAAGAACTGTGCCGAATTCTGGAATGCCTTGGCACCACCGCCGTCCATGCGCAGGTATAGCTCGTGGACCAGCGCCGTGGTGTCGAGCGTGTCGCGCCGACCACCAGCGAGTTGTCGATGCGCCAGCGCCCTCAGTCGCTCATATACTGCTTCAAACGAAACATCCGACGAGTCGGCAGAAATGCAGGCTTCGGGCGGTGGTAGCGACGTGGGCATGATGATCTCGCGGGGGCGATGCCAGTGTACCCGCGCCGCTCGGCAGCGCACACCAGCCGCGACAGCTCTAGCGGCTGACGCGTTCATCTTCTCAACGGCAGCGCGCTTGTCGCTTGTCCGACCTAGCCGTCGAATCCATTCGCGAAGATGTTGTCGGCCGTCACATTGAGCGTGACGCCATCAAACCAGCCATCCAGGCTGCTGCCAGTCGGCGCTTCGCCCGGCATTCCGATGCCGCCGCCTACGTCGACGACCAGGAACACCAGCAACGAGCTGTTGGTGGTCCATTCCTGCGGCGAAACGTTGATACGCGTGCCATTGACCGGGCGGCGCCAGGTGCTCGTGCTGGAAA
>JAYUYW010000255.1:0-10767 GCA_043752325.1 Rhodanobacteraceae bacterium
TACGCTCTGTGATGTCAGCGAGCACCTTGGTCTTGCTGGTGGCGGGCAACGCCGCCTGGGCCGATCCACCCGGCCGCGTGGCGCGCATGAGTTACATCCGCGGCGACGTCAGCTTTCAGCCCGGCGGCAGCGGTCAATGGGTCGATGCCGTCATCAACCGCCCACTGGTGACCGGTGATCGACTCGCGACAGATCGCAATGCTCGCGTCGAACTGGAAATCGGCGCGGGTTCGATTCGGCTCGACGAGCGCAGCACGTTCAGCCTGCTCGACGTCAACGACCGCATCACCCAGGTCGAGTTGACTGATGGCACCTTGAACATCGCCGTGCGACGCTTGATTGAAGGGCAGACCTATGAAGTGGATACACCCACTCTGGCATTCGTTGTCAGCCAGCCGGGCGAGTATCGTATTGACGTGGCGCCAAATGGCGACTCGACGATGGTCACCGTGTTCCGCGGTAGCGGCATCGTCTACGGCGAGAACAACGCCAGCTATCGCGTTCGCAACGGCCAGTCGTACAGATTCAACGATTCCCGCCTGCGCAACTATCGTGTGCTTAACCTGCCGCGCGCCGATAACTTCGACCGTTTCTGCCAGGAACGCAGCAATCGCTATGAGCGATCGGTGTCGAGCCGCTACGTTTCCGATGAAATCGTCGGCTATGCAGATCTTGACGACTACGGCAGCTGGAGCAATGTGGCGAGTTATGGCTCGGTCTGGTATCCGCGCGGCCTGCGTTCGGACTGGGCGCCGTATCGTGACGGGCATTGGGCATGGATCGACCCTTGGGGCTGGTCCTGGGTCGACGATCAACCGTGGGGCTTTGCGCCATCGCATTACGGACGCTGGGCTTACATCGACACGCGCTGGGGCTGGGTGCCAGGTCCGCGCCAGCTGCGGCCCGTCTACGCGCCGGCCCTGGTCGCGTTCGTCGGCGGCAGGAACTGGAGCGTAAGCATCGGCAGCAATCCGGTCGGCTGGTTTCCGCTGGGTCCGCGTGACGTCTACCGCCCTTGGTACAACACGTCGCGTGACTATTTCACGCGCGTCAACACGCACAACACCATCATCAACAACATAACGGTGGTTAATATCTACAACGACTATTCACGTGGCCGGCCGTCGCGCGACGACTACGCCTACCAGCGCGACCAGCGCGCCTTAACGGCGGTGCCAGCCGATGTGTTCGCCGGTGCACAGCCCGTCGCCATAGCGCAGCTGCGTCTTGACCAGGACGTGATCGGTAAAGCCGAAGTCGTCAACAACGTGGGCATCACGCCGGTGGAGGCCAGCCTTGCGGCGCGTGGCAGCGAACCCGCACAGCGCCCCGACGAGGCGACATTTGACCGTGCGGTGGTTGCGCGCAACGAGCCGCCGGCCGAAGTACTGCCCTTTGAGAAGCGTGAGGCGATCATCCGCGAGAACGACAATCGTTCGCCAGACATGGAGAAATTGCGCGAACGCGATCCTGAAACGCCGGCCACGGAGGATCGTCGTATTCGCGTCGTTGACGCCGATACGACGGCCACGCCACAGGAAATTCCGGTCGACGCGACTCCGCTCGGAGCGGACCGCGATAATCCCACCCGCGCAGAGCGCCGTGAGGAAGATCGCACAGGCATGGCCGAGCGCGCTGATCCTGATGCCAAAGTCGATCCCGGGCAATTACCGGATCGCCAAGCCGAGCGAGAGAGCCTGCGCGACGATGCCGATAAGCGTGAGGAAGCTGTAAACGCCGATGAACGCCTGCCTTCGACGCGCTTCTCACCTGCCACCCGCGATCTCCCGAATGACGTCAGCCCGCGCGAAGAATTAGTCGAGCCGGGCCAGCAGCCGATCGAACAATCGCAGCCGGGTAATCTGGAGCGCGGCCGTGACGCGAAGGGCGTACCAGCGGATGACGACCAGCAGCGCAGCGATGAAGAGCGGGCGCAGTCGATGCGGGATCGCGAGGAGGGTGCGCGCCGTACCGGACCCGCAGCGACCGACCCGCCTGAGCGTATCCAACCGGAGGAGAAGCCCCCACAACGCGATGTGGATGCCGAACGCGAAGCCGATCAGCAGCGTCGCAATGAGGCGTTGGAGCAGCGCCGTGCGCAAGCGCAGGAACAGGGCGAGCAGCAGGCCGAACGCATGCAGGCGCAGGAACAGCAACGCGCTGAACAGGCGGCCCGCGCAGACGCCGAGCAAATGCAACGCAACGAGCAGGCCGAACGCATCCAGGTGCAGGAACAGCAACGCGCCGAACAGGCGGCCCGCGCAGACGCCGAGCAAATGCAACGCAACGAGCAGGCCGAACGCATCCAGGTGCAGGAGCAACAGCGTGCCGAGCAGGCAAATCGCGACCAGGCGCAGCAAATGCAACGCCAGCAGGAACAGCAAGCCCGCCAGGCGCAGATGGAAGAGCGTCAGCAGGAGGAACAGTCGCGGCAGGCGCAGCAACAGGCACAGATGCAGGAACGCCAGCAGCAGGAACAACAGATGCAGATGCAGCGCCAGCAACAGGCCGAGCAACAGGCCGAACAACTGCAACAACAGCAACAGCAACAGCAACAGCAACCACCGCCTCCAGCGGAGCAGGATCAACGTGAGCTACGCAAGGAGCAAAAGCGTGAGGAACGCGAAGACAAGGAAGAACAGCAGGATGGCTAGGTAACGCGACCAACGGTGTGAACAACTATCGACCCGCACCATCGCGGGTCGATTTTTTTGAGCAATCCAGCACTGCTCTGATCGGACAGTCGCGAAGCGCCGGTTACAATGCGGCCGATGAATATCCTGCTCAACGGCGCGGAGCAAGCATTGCCCGCGCAGTCCACCATCGCTGATCTGCTCACGCACAGTGGAAATGCCGAGCGCCGCGTCGCCGTCGAATTGAACCAGAGCATCGTGCCGCGCAGTGCGCATGCCACCCAGCGGTTGCAGGAAGGCGATCGTGTCGAGATTGTGCATGCGATCGGCGGCGGATGACAAAAGAGGGATTCTGATGAACCAAGCTTCGATTAATCCGCTGGCATCCGAACCGCTGATCATCGCGGGCCGCCGTTTCGTCTCGCGACTGCTGACCGGTACCGGCAAGTACAGCGACCTCGCCCAGACCCGCGCGGCAACCCTGGCCGCAGGTGCGGAAATCGTTACCGTCGCGATTCGTCGCGCCAACATTGGACAGGATCCGAGCCAGCCAAACCTGCTCGATGCGCTGCCGCCGAACGAATTTACGATCCTGCCGAATACGGCCGGCTGCTACACCGCCGACGACGCGGTGCGTACCTGTCAGCTCGCGCGCGAGCTGCTCGATGGCCATAAGCTGGTGAAACTCGAAGTGCTCGGCGACCAGCGCACGCTTTTCCCGGATGTGGTGCAAACCCTGATTGCTGCCGAGCGACTTGTCGCCGATGGCTTTGACGTCATGGTCTACACCTCGGACGATCCGATCCTGGCCAAGCGGCTGGAAGAAATCGGTTGTGTCGCGGTGATGCCGTTGGCAGCACCGATTGGCTCGGGCCTCGGCATCCAGAACCGTTACAACCTGCTGGAGATCGTCGAAAATGCCAACGTGCCGATCATCGTCGACGCGGGTGTCGGCACCGCGTCCGATGCTGCGATCGCAATGGAACTGGGTTGCGACGGCGTTCTGATGAACACAGCCATTGCCGGCGCACGCGATCCGATATTGATGGCACACGCAATGAAGCTTGCCGTCGAAGCCGGTCGCGCCGCGTTCCTTGCCGGACGTATTCCACGCAAGCGGTACGCTTCGGCGTCCAGCCCGATCGATGGCACGATCGGCTGATATGACGGGCGACGCGCAAGCCCCGCAATCGCCATCGCGCAGTCGTCACGTTCGCAGTTTCGTGCGCCGGATCGGCCGCATCACGCCGGCGCAACAGCGCGCGTTCAATGCGCATTGGGCCGACTACGGCATCGACTTCAGCGGCGCGGTGCTCGACTTCACTGCACTGTTCGAACGCGACGCGCCGCTGGTTCTCGAAATCGGTTTCGGCAATGGCGAGCAGTTGTTGCATGCCTCGATGACCGAACCGAATTCGAACTTCATCGGCATCGAAGTGCATACGCCTGGTGTTGGTCGACTGATGAATGGACTGGCCGCAGAAGGCGTGCGCAACACGCGTCTCTACGCAGATGACGCGGTCGACGTACTGCGCGACGAGATCGCGCCGGACAGCCTCGCTGAAGTGCGCATCTACTTTCCCGATCCGTGGCCGAAGGCTCGTCACAACAAGCGGCGGCTGATCCAACCCGAGCTGGTAGCTTTGATTGCATCGCGTCTGCAACGTGGTGGGATGCTGCATCTGGCGACCGATTGGGAAGCCTACGCAGAGCACATGCGCGAGGTGCTTGAAGCCAGCACGGGCTTCACCAACGTTGAATCGCCCGGTGCGGCGGTTGAGCGTCCAGCGTGGCGCATCCAGACCCATTTCGAGCAACGCGGAAGAAAGCTCGGGCATGGTGTGTGGGACTTCATCTACCGGCGCAGTTGACTCAGCGATGACGACGGGCCAAATTCCAATCGCCATGACCGTCGCCCTTTTCCCGCGTCTGTTGCTGTCTCTGCACACGCTCGGGCAGCGCCACGGCGTCTTTTGCGCCAATCTGCGGAACCGCCGCTGACATGGAGAACCTGCTGCAAAGCGGACTCACCCTGACACCGGAAATGATGATCGTGTTCGGCTTGTTGCTGTTCACCGTCACCATGCTGGTGCTGGAATGGATTCGTCCTGACCTGATTGCGCTGCTGGTGCTGGTCGCCATCGGCGTCACCAACCTGACGCCCGTCGAGCAGTTATTCGATGGGTTTTCCGGCACTGCCGTCATTTCGTTGCTGGCGGTGATGATCATGGGCGCGGGACTGGATCGGACCGGCGTGCTCGGCAAGGCGGCATCTTTCATCCTGCGCATGGGCGGTGGTGCGGAGTCGCGCGTGTCAGTGATGGTCAACGGCATGGCCGGCAGTCTTTCCTCGGTGGTCCAGAGCCAAGCGCTCGCCGCGCTGTTCATGCCGGTGGTCAGCCGGATCAGTGCGCGCACCGGCATGCCGCTGAAGCGACTGCTGTTGCCGATGGCGTGCAGCATTTTGTGCGGCACCAGCATGACGATGATTTCCAATTCGCCGCTGATCCTGCTTAATGATTTGATCGCCAGCGCCAATCGCAACCTGCCGCAGGGCGCGCAGACCATCGAGACGTTCTCGCTGTTCGCGATCGCGCCGGTTGGCGTCGCCTTGTTGCTGGTTGGGCTCACCTTCTTCGCAATTTTTTCGCGCTGGCTGCTGCCCACCGACGATAGCGATGGACGGGTGACGCCGGGCCGCACCGAAACCTACTTCGCCAACACCTACGGCATCGAAGGCGAAGTGCGCGAGCTGCTGGTGACGGCGGAAAGCGCGCTGGTGGGCATGAGCGTTGGTGAAGCAGAGCAACTCCACGATGCGCCGCTGATCCTCGCACTAAAGACCAATGGCGAGTCACGCTTGTCGCCACCGGTTGACCAGATGATCTGGGTCGGCAGTGTGCTTGGCGTACTTGGCGAGCGAGAACAGGTCAACGACTTCGCCAACAACCAGCTTTGTCGCGTGCAGCCGCGCTTGCGCGAGTTTGGCGACATGTTCAATCCGACTCGCGCCGGTACTGCGGAAGCCGTTATCCCGCCGACATCGCAGTGGGTCAAGAAGAAGGTCAGCGAACTTCGCCTGCGCAAGCGACTGGGCATCAGCGTGCTGGCCGTGACCCGTGGCGAAGAAATTTACCGAGAAGACGTGCGCTCGATGGAGCTGCGAGCGGGCGATACCCTGGTGCTGCACGGCTTCTGGCGCGATCTAGCGTTCGCGGCCGAGGCGCGTGATTTCGTCATTGTCACTGACATCCCGCAGGTCGAGCAGCGGCCGTCGAAAATCTGGCATGCGCTGACGTTTTTTGCGCTGGCGATGGGGCTGGGCCTGTTCACGGACTTGCGCTTGCCGGTGGCGATGCTGGTCGGCGCGGTCGGCATGCTGCTGGCCGGCGTGCTGAGCATGGAAGAGGCGTACAACGCCATCAACTGGAAAACCATCTTCATCATTGCCTCGCTGATTCCGCTCGGCGTGGCGATGGATTCCACCGGCGCGGCGACCTGGATGGCGCAGGAAATCATGGTTCACTTGGGCGCACTCCCTCAGTGGGTCTTGCAGGCTTGCCTTGCGATCCTCGCGCTGCTTTTCTCGCAGGTGATATCGAACGTTGGCGCAACGGTGATGATGGTACCGATGGCCATCAACATCGCGCTGGCCTCGGGCGGAAACCCGGCTGTCTACGCGATGATCGTCGCCATCTCGACGTCCAACACATTCCTGTTGCCAAGTGCCAGCCCGGTACTGCTGGTGGTCGCGGGACCGGGTGGCTATCGCAGCGGCGACTTCCTCCGTATCGGACTGCCGCTCACCGTGCTGATGCTGGTGACCTGCTTGGTCGGAGTCAACATGCTGCTGGGTTGAGCCCGCATCGAGTGAATCGCGGCGCCGGGCAAGTTGTCAGGTGATCAGCGATTGCGTGCCGACGGACAGATATGAGATCCGGTATTGCGACGGCAGGCAATGCTGTTGGTGTCGGCGGTTGAGGATTCGCGGAACAGGAAATCCTGGCGAAGGCGCAAACCTGCGTTGGTGCCGGCCGGTGCGAACTGCCAACGGCGCAACGCGTCGCGGGCAGCGGCGGCAAAGCGACCATTGGCATCGCCTGCCACCACAATAATATCCCTCACCGAGCCATCGCTGGCCACGGCAAATTCAAATTCGACGTGTCCTTGCGAGCGTCCCGGCACCGCAGCGGGATAGCTCGGCATCACGCGGCGCAACAGTCGAGGTGGTGGCGATGCGGCGCCGGGCAAACTGGATTGCGGCGCAGCATCCAACTCGATTGACGCGGAGTTGGTTGGTGGAACCGAGACACCCTGGGGAGCCGCCGAAATGGCGGCGATGGATACCGTGGAGGTTTCGACCGTCGGCGCCAATACCATCTGACCAGTTGTAGCAGTCAGCGACGGCTCGGTGCGATCGAGTCGTTGGCTCTGGCTGACACGGCCTTCGGCGGTCGACGGCGCGACTGCCGGTGCGACGGCCGGCAAAACCAGTCGCTGGTGGCTCGCAATGGTGTTCGTGAGATCTATAGAAACATCCAGCGCCATATCGAACATCAACGCCGCTTGAGGGCGTGGAATTCGTTCCTGCAGGCTTCGGCCGAGCCGTTCCAGCGACTCGCGTTGCTCCCGCAGTTGGGTGGCGACCAGCAGCGCACCGCCTAGAAGCATGGTCAACAGGATCCAGTAGCTCGCGTTGCTGCGCGTTTGTTGTGGGCGCTCGGCGGGGGACAGAAGGATGCGCTGGACCCGGTCGAGCAGGAAGCCGCCACTTGCGGCAAGCACAAGAGGGCTGGTCTGCAAGCGAAGTTGCTGCAAGGCTGCCAGTGTGCGCACGTAGTCGGTCGATGCCTGGCGATCTTTGCCCACCACCAGCCGATCGCAGCAGACCTCGCGCTCGTGGCGCACGTCGCGGCCGATCCAGTGAATCACAGGGTGATAGAACAACAATGTCTCGACCACGGTCTGGGCAAGGTTGATGTAGTGGTCGTAGCGGCGCAGGTGGCTCAGTTCGTGGGCGAGGATCAGCTCCAGCTGCTGGCGCGGGAAATTTAGTGCAACGGCGGTCGGCAGCAGGATCACCGGCCGCAACCAGCCGAACAGCGTCGGTGTGTCGATCAGGTCGGAAACCAGCACGCGCACGTGGCGCAGGTAGCCAACCCGGGTTGCGACGGCTTCCAGCATCCGGTCAATGTGCAGATGGGTCGATGCGCTGGCCACGATACGCGAATAGGCACGCATGTCGCGGATTGCACGCAACGCAAACACCAGCACGCCAACCGACCAAACGCTGACCAGCCAGGGCATGAGTGCATCGATGTCGAACCTCGACGTTGTCGTCAAATCGACGGCGTCAAGTTGCATCGAAGCATTCGCGGCCACTGCCATCACCGATGGCTGGGCTTGGGCAAGCAGGCTCGCCGTCAGAGGGGTGCACAGTGCCAGCAAGGCCATTGCGACCAGGCCGGCGGCGTATCTAAGGTTGGCGCGCTCACTGGGCAACTGGCTGCGAACCAGCGCGTACAGCGCACCGATGACGCAGCCCTGCCAAAGGAAATGCAGCAAGCTCCAGCCGATAATTTCGAGCGCCGATAGCCAAGCCGGAATAAGCAAGTTCATGACTGATCTCCCCTGGCTTCGATGTGATCGAGCAGCATGCGAATCTGGTCAAGCTCCTCGCGGCTGGCCTGCTGCGAACCCAGCGCATGCAACACCAGTTGTGATGCCGAGCCATCGAACACGGCATGCACCATGTCGCTGAGGAAGCGCCCCTGCGTCGGGGACTTGTCGACCGCCGCGCTGAACACATGGGCACGCAGCGCGTCATCGCGATTGACCAGCCCCTTCCCGTGCATGATCTGCAGCAACTTGAGGGCCGTGGTGTAGCCACCCCCATCTTCGCGATAGAGCTGCTCGTGAACCTCGCGCACCGTGCACGGCCCCTGTGCCCAGAGCACGCCGAGGATGCTCATTTCCGATTCGGTGGGTTTGGGCACGGGACTGCCTTCAATGTTCATCTACTCACCCACGTCTACTTCAGGATCATGCAAGCTCACGGCGCAGCATCGAGTTCAGTTACCCGAACGACCATCGATACGGCTGTCACGCATCTCCTTGTGGTCATCGCGACGACGCGACTCACGATCTGCCGCCGTCACGCAAACCTTGGTGCTGCGATTGGAACCGACCATCTTGACCTGCTCGCAAATCAACTTGTCTTCACTTCTGCCCGCAAGCAGAGAATTGATCTCGGAACTCGCGTTGACCAAGGCAATGGCATCGGCATCCTTGATCTTGGCGCCGGTGCTGCGCTTCACATACAGGGCATCGAGCTCGTCCAGGCGCTTGTCGATTGCTTTCTTGTCGCGTCGGGACAGGTCGGAGTACTTGCCCTTGTCCATCTCGCTTCGCAGGGTCGAAGTCTGATCACGGAATTGCGCGGTAGTCTCGGCATTCAACGGGAACGGTTCTTTCGAATCGGTCGCTGCATGCGTGCTCGTGATGCCTGTCAAGGCCAGCGAAACAGCCAAAATGCTGCGGTAGAACATGGGTTTGCTCCTGATTGGGGAAGTCGGGTTACCGCGAGGGTGTGGCCTGTGGAATGACGTTATAAGCCAAAATTCGTCTCACGAACAGTGTCGTACGAAACTTTTCTTACTTATTCAGATTCAATAGCCACGGACGCCATGATGCGCGGCAACGGGCAACCAGCGAATGTCCCGGAAATCCTGCCAGAGAAAGGCTGGTGATTGTCTAGCCGGCGAGGTACACGTCACCGTCGATCACGCAGACCGCGACGGCGCCAAGGCGGCCACCACCCGGTCCTTCGCGGCAGATGCCCGAACAGACATCGAACACCGCGCCATGCGCTGCGCAGATCAGTCGATCCTCTCGAACTAAAAACAGACCCGGCGCGTAGTCAAGCCGGCGCCCCGCGTGCGAGCAGACGTTGTGGTACGCGAACACTTCGTCGCCACGGCGCAGCAGGATCAGGTTCAACGCCTCGCCATTGCTGCTGGTGTCGACCGCGATAGCGCCGCCGTCGTTGATCGCGTCGAGTCGACACAGGTGCAGGTTGCTGTTGTTGGATTCCAATGGGCTACTCTTGTGTTGTGCTTTCGCGATAAAAACCGGACGCGTCGCGCGATAGGGATCGGTGCCGGCACACGATGACGGCGGTTACTCGCCTGCGGCGCTTGCATCGAGGAAGACCTGCCCCGATAGAGGGACGGATGACCATCGTTTTCCCAGCCACATTCTGGCACGACGAACAGACACGTCGAGCTCATACGAAGAGGGTCTACTCATGGTGCAATGGCAATTCCCGCCCACCCGAAGAATCGGCAGTTCCTTCGCCCAGGTTGTAGCAGGAGTGGTTGGTATCGTCGTGATCGTGGCGCTGGGCCTGTTTGCGCTGGGTGCTGCGGCGATCATCGTGGTCGGCCTGGTCACCGCGTTCGCGGTTCGCAGGCTGTTGTCGGGGCAGTCGATGAAACCCACAGCCCCGTTCCAGTCGGGTGCTCGAATCGATACACCGGCACACGGAAATGTCATCGATGGCGAATACATCGTGGTCAATCCCGCTCATGTCGATGACGGTCCGGTCGACGCAGGCGAAGCCGATACTTCCTCAGTCAGCCGTCAAAATTGATCTTGAATGGATCGCGTGACGTTGCTGTCCAGCCTGTCAGATGTGATTACCTTTCGGCCGGCCGTCTGCGCGCAGAAGGCAGCCGGCCGAACGTCTGCAAAGCAATGCCGCCAGCCGCGGCAAATCCCGCGGCAATGCGGAGTCGCGCTCAACCTTGGTGCGCGTAGGTAGAGATGGCACGGGTTTCGCACCGCTCCGTGCACGATGAGAATCGACTCGACTTCTCATGAATTCCGCCAAGTCGGGGCCCGACGGTGTCGCAAATCCGTAGGGGCGCCCATCGACTGCCTGCGGCGGAAGAAGACGCGGCCGAAAAGCTGACCTACGACCTGTTCTACGTGAAGAGCCACAATCTCTTCCTCGACTTTACGATCATGGCGCAAACCGTCGAGATCGTGGCTTACCGATCCGGCGGGCTGTAATCAGAACCTGCCGACTGTTGCGGTAGCGTTTGCGCCGCCGTGATGCCACGTCGAACCTGCA
>JAYUYW010000256.1:0-4341 GCA_043752325.1 Rhodanobacteraceae bacterium
ACCGGATTGACCGGCGCCGCATCGTTGGCGACCGCTGCGATTGGCGTTTCAATTTCACCAACCGGTGCATCGACAGCAGGCTTGGGTGAACGTGGTGGCCGCGGCGTGCGCGCCCGTTCACCGCTTTCGCCGCGCGATGCAGCACTGCGTGGGGTCGATGAACGCGATGACGGGCCAGTGCGCGATGTGCCCTTGCGGCCAGTCTCTTTCGGCGGAGCGCCAGCGGTATTGCGGGCGTTGTCGGCTTCGTCATCAACATCGGCGACGAAGCCCTCAACGCGCTTGCGCGGCGGCGTGGGCAACAACAGTTCCGGCGTCACTGGCGCGGTCGGAATCTTCTGTTCGATGTAGGTTTCGATATCAGGCAATCCCTGCGCGTACAGGTCGCAAGCGAAGCTGATCGCGTCGCCCTCTGCACCCAGTCGCGCGGTGCGACCGATGCGGTGGACGTAATCTTCGGCATCCTGCGGGAGGTCGAAATTGAACACGTGCGAGACAGCAGGAATGTGCAGTCCGCGCGCCGCTACGTCGGTAGCAACCAGGATTTCGATATCGCCGGCCTGGAATTTCCCGAGCAGGCGCTCGCGCTTGGCCTGTGGCACATCGCCAGACAAGGTCGCAACGCGATAACCATGACGTTCAAGACTACGCGTGACGCGTTCGGCCATCGCCTTGGTGTTGATGAAGATGATGCTGCGCTGCTCGTCGAGCTTGGCCAGCAGGTTCAGCAGCAACGGCATTTTTTCTTCGGTGGCCGGGAAATAAACCACTTGGCGCACGCGCGATGCGGTCACCGTTTCCGTTTCCGCCGATACTTTCTCCGGGCTGTTCATGTGCTCGAAGGCGAGTTCCAGCACGCGATAACTCAGCGTCGCCGAATACAACATGCCCTGGCGCTCGGATGGCGGCGGCATACGCCGCAACAGGAAACGGATGTCCTTGATGAAGCCCAGATCGAACATGCGATCAGCTTCATCAATGACGACGGCTTCCACCGACTTGAACGACACCACGTGTTGTTTGAGGTAGTCGATGATGCGACCTGGCGTGGCGATCACGATGTCGCAGCCGTTAACCAGCACTTGCCGTTGCTTGTCGTAATCGACGCCGCCGTAGATCAGCGCGGAGCGCAGGCCGGTGTCTCGGCCGATGGCCTTGAAATCCTTGTCGATCTGGATAGCGAGTTCGCGCGTCGGCGCGAAGATGACGGCGCGCGGTTCGCCGTCCTTGTGGTTGGGCGATGCAGTTTTTGTCAACAGCCGATTCAACACCGCGACTAAGAAAGCACCCGTCTTACCCGAGCCGGTCTGTGCCTGGCCGGCGACATCGCGGCCTGTCAGCGCGATTGGCAGGGTCAGCGCCTGGATTGGCGTGCAGCGCGTAAATCCGGTGGCATGCAGGCCGGACAACAGGCTTGGATGCAGGTCGAAGCTTTCGAAAAAGGTGTCGGTGAGCGTTTGGTCTTGGGACATTCCGGGTCGATTCCAGAGGGGCGAGGGCGGGCTTGGAATGCGCGTCGGTCACCCCAACTTGCTTGGGGACGGCGATTGGGCTCCAATGGAATCAGGCGGCTATTGCCGTTCCGAACGCCGAACCTGCCGGGGGAAACCGCGCAAGTTTAGCCCAAGCGCCCACGCTGCGCTCGCTATAGACTGCAAGCGTCCCATCCGTTCCGATACCGAGGTTTGAAGTGAGCGACTTGATTGCCCATGTCAGCGATGACGAGTTTGATAGTGAAGTCCTGAAGTCTGACGGACCGGTTCTGGTCGATTTCTGGGCGGAGTGGTGTGGCCCCTGCAAGATGATCGCGCCGATCCTTGACGACCTCGCTGCCAGTTACGAAGGCCGCCTGAAGATCGCCAAGATCAACATCGACCAGAACCAGAAGACGCCGCGAAACTACAACGTGCGTGGCATCCCGACGTTGATGATCTTCAAGGACGGCAAGGTCGAGGCGACCCAGATTGGTGCCGTCAGCAAGACCCAACTGTCGCAGTTGATCGACAAGACGATCTGATTGAATGTCCTGAGGGCGCGCGTACCGCGCCTTTCGGGATCCTGAAGCCGCAGGCATGCGAGGCGAACCAATGCTGGACGCCCGTCGCATTCGCTGCTAAGTTCCGTTTCGCCCCGACGTGCGCATCCGCCGTCTCGGCCAGAAACACCGCCCCGCCGCGAAAGATCCGGGCAAGAAACTTCCGAACGTTTCCCTTCCCGACCTTCCCCTCAACGGCGCCCACGAGGTTTGCCCGTGTCCGAAAACGATAATTCCGATAGCGACAAGACCGTCGCTGCTCCCGCCGCGCCGCGTGCTCCACGCACTCGCGCGCCCCGCGCTACCAAAGCTGCTGCCGTCAAGTCCAGCGGCGGTGATACCGACTCGCCATCCAAGGCGTCGGTTGCCGATCCGCCCGCTCCGCCGCGAGAGCCGGAGTCCTCACGTGACGACCTGCCACCAAGACAGGAAGCGCCTGCGGAATCGCGCGAGCGCAACGAAGCGCCACCGCGTCGCGAGCAACGCGACGATGCGCAGCCACGCGACGAACAGCGTCCGCAGCAACCCGGTGACGGCAATCGCAATCAGCATGAGCGCGGCAGCCAGGATGGTGCACGCGAGGACGGCGATATACAGCCTTCCGGCCAGGGCGAGTCGTCCGAATCACGCGACCAGAATGGCCAGCAAGCGGGTAACCAGGGCGGCCAGAATCGTCAGAACAGCAATCCGAACAACCCGAATCAAGGTCCGCGCAACGACCGCAACAATCGGCGCAATCGCAACAATCGGAACAATCGCAATAACCCCGGCAATCCCAACAATCCACAAAACCGTGATCGCGATCGCGATTACGACGAGGATGGCGACGACAGTCGCAGTGGTGGTGGCGACGGCCCACTGATCGACATGAACGAGCTCAAGCGCAAGAGCGCTGCCGAGCTGTTTACGATGGCGGAAGGGCTTGGTGTGCAGGAAGGCGCGGCCCGTGCACGCAAGCAGGACATCGTATTCCTGATCCTGAAGGCGCATGCGCGTTCGGGTGGCGGCATCTATTCAGAGGGCGTGCTGGAAATCTTGCAGGACGGCTTTGGCTTCCTGCGTGGCTTCGATGCATCGTACTTGGCGGGTCCGGACGACATCTACGTATCGCCTTCGCAGATCCGCCGTTTCAATCTGCGCACCGGCGACTACATCACCGGTCGCATTCGCCCCCCCAAGGAAGGCGAGCGCTACTTCGCCCTGCTCAAAGTCGATCACATCAACGGCGACACGCCCGAGCAGTCCAAAGGAAAGGTGCTGTTTGAAAACCTGACCCCGTTGTTCCCGCGCAAGGCGTTCCATCTGGAGCGCGGCAATGGATCGTCTGAAGACATTACCGGCCGCCTGCTCGACCTGTTCGCACCAATCGGCATGGGCCAACGCGGCCTTATCGTGTCGCCGCCGAAAGCCGGCAAGACGATGATGATGCAGAACGTCGCTCAGGCGATCGTGCACAACCATCCCGAAGCGCATCTGATAATTTTGCTGATCGATGAGCGTCCAGAGGAAGTGACCGAGATGCAGCGCGGTGTTCGCGCCGAAGTGATCTCGTCGACCTTCGACGAACCCGCCGTGCGCCACGTGCAGGTTGCCGAAATGGTGATCGAGCGCGCCAAGCGTTTGGTCGAGCACAAGAAGGATGTGGTCATCCTGCTCGATTCGATCACCCGCCTCGCGCGCGCCTACAACACCGTCGTTCCGTCATCGGGCAAGGTGCTGACTGGCGGTGTCGATGCCAACGCCTTGCAGCGTCCAAAGCGCTTTTTCGGTGCCGCGCGCAATGTCGAGGAAGGCGGTTCGCTGACCATCATCGCGACAACGCTGGTCGAGACTGGCTCGAAGATGGACGAGGTGATCTATGAGGAGTTCAAGGGCACCGGCAACATGGAAGTGCACTTGAATCGTCGTATTGCCGAGAAGCGCGTCTATCCCGCCATCGACATCAATCGCTCCGGCACCCGTCGCGAGGAACTGCTGATCGACGCGGACCTGCTGCAAAAGGTATGGATCCTTCGCAAGCTGCTGCATCCGATGGACGAGTTGGGCGCGATGGAATTCATGCTCGACAAGATGAAGAACACCAAGACCAACGACGAGTTCTTCGGCGCCATGAAACGCACCTGATCGTTGCGGAATCGCGGTCACGAAAAAGCTGGCGCAAGCCGGCTTTTTCGTGCTTAGGCGAAGCGCGTTGGAGTCAGTCGCCTTGACGGGTCCGCAGCAACGGCTGGATCGATTGCCAAAACTCGCCCGTCACCTCCTCGACATCGTTGCGCTGCTCACTCGACCATTCGATGAGCGGAGGA
>JAYUYW010000257.1:0-4330 GCA_043752325.1 Rhodanobacteraceae bacterium
TCAAGCAACGTCTGCAATGCTTCGTCGTATTCGCGACGCAACTCGTTGTTGTAGAACGCGTCATCGAAATGCGCGATGTCTGGTGCGTCGATATCCAAGTCGACGAGGCTACGAAACCAGATCGTCATGTCCACTTCGGCCTGCTGCATCAGTTCCTGCAAGCGCGTCATCAATTGCAGAACCTCATCGCTGCATTTGAACAGGCCGAGCTTCGCGGCCGTATTGGCCCGCTCGCACTCGCTGTAGGTGCTGACGAATCGTTGCAGGCCGGCATGCAGCGGTACCGGGTCGGCAAACAGCGATGACAGGGCTTGCGCGAGGCGTCCAAGGTTCCAGTAAACGATCGCCGGCTGCTGGCCGAAGCGGTAGCGACGCCCTTGCGCATCGGTCGTATTCGGTGTCCAGCCGGCGTCGAAATTGTCGATCCAGCCGTACGGTCCGTAGTCGATGGTCAGACCGAGGATCGACAGGTTGTCGGTGTTGAGTACGCCATGCACGAAGCCCACGCGCATCCAGCCGGCGACCATGCGCGCGCTGCGCTCGCAGACTTGCGCGAACCATTCCGCATATCGGTATTCGCCTTCGCCGTCGAGTTCGGGAAAGTCGCGTTGGATGGTGAAGTCAGCCAGTTGGCGGACCAGATCGATTTCGCCGCGCGAGGCCGGCAATTCGAAGTTGCCAAATCGAATAAACGACGGTGCGACCCGACAGACGATGGCGCCTGGCTCGGCGCGCGCGTTGCCGTCATAAAACATGTCGCGAACGACGGAGTCACCTGTCCTGACAAGGCTCAACGCACGTGTGGTCGGAATGCCCAGATGATGCATCGCCTCGCTGCAAAGGAATTCACGGATCGACGAACGCAACACCGAGCGACCATCGGCACCACGAGAATACGGCGTTGGTCCGGCGCCTTTCAGTTGCAGTTCCCAGCGCTTGCCTTCGCGGATCACTTCGCCGAGCGAAATCGCGCGGCCATCGCCCAACTGCCCAGCCCAGTGGCCGAACTGATGACCGCCATAATTCGCCGCCCAAGGCTGCATGCCGTCAACCAGCGCATTGCCGCCGAAAACGTTGGCAAATGCATCGCTTGCGATGTCGGCTTCACTGATGCCCAACGAAGCGGCCACTTCAGCGGAATGCCAAATAAGGCGAGGTCGCGAAACAGGCGTCGGCTGCACATCCGACCAGAACGCGCCGCGCACTTCGCGACGACGCGCTCCGGATTCTGGATCGCCCGGCAGTTCGCGTCGGAATGCGTTATCGAACTTGAACTGGATCAATCGGGAGCTCGGTCGAACCTGTGGGTCAATTGAACAAGCCGATCAGCACCATCACGATTCCGATCAAGGAAACGGACCAGACCAGCGTGCGCAAGAATGGTACGGCAACGGCATAGGCGGGAATGTAGGCAACGCGCGCCCAGAAATAGATCTGCGCGCCGAGCACGGTGGTTTCGCTCGACTTGCCGGCCACCATTACCGCCAGCACTGCTGCCGCGAAGAATGCGAAGGTTTCAATGAAATTTGCCGATGCCCGGCTCATGCGCGCAGCAAGCAGTCCGACCGGTGGTGGCGCGCCGTCACGTGGGCCAGCAGCCCAAACCAATCCGCGGCCGGCGACCGAAAGCACGGCGGCGATGGAGATGTGGACAAGGCCAAGCACGATGGCCCAGGCAAGCATGGTCAATTCGGTACTCATGATGGTTCCCCCGGTTTGGTCAAGACGGAATGTGTCGGCGCGATCACCGGCGAATGCCGGAGCCGCAGTGTACGGCGCGACCGTCCACACCGCCTGATCGGCGCGGTCTGGTCGACACGTGCGCGCGGTTAAACTGCCCTCCCCTTCATCGCGGATTCGACTTGGTGCCACCCGTTTCATTCACTCACGACGGCGTTCGCGCCGACGATGCTGCCCTCGATGCGCTGTTCAGTGCGTTTGACATCGGCCAGCTTTCGTTGCCGGCTGATGGCGACGTGCTGTTCCTGCGCGCCCGACCGGGACCGTGGATGTATCGCGATCACGTGCGTGACTGGACCTGCCTGCAAACCTTCAAACCGCATGCCGATCAGTTGTTGCGACACGTTGGAAATGTTGAACAGGAGATCCCACGAGATCGTTGTTTCACCATGGTGTTGGTCCTGCCGCCGCGCCAGCGAGACGAGGCGCGTGCGTTGCTCGCCCATGCGCTCGACTGTGTGATCGATGGCGGCAACGTCGTAGTGAGCATCGCCAACAACGAAGGCGCGCGTTCCGGGCAGGACGACATGGAGCAACTGGCTGGGCCGGTGCAAGTAATGTCCAAGCACAAATGCCGCGTCTTTTGGACAACACCCGATTCGCAGGTTGATCGCGAGTTGCAAACACAATGGATCGCGCTCGACGTGGTCCAGCCAAACGACGATGGCTGGCTTTCGCGACCCGGATTGTTCGCTTGGAATCGTGTTGACCTGGCATCCGCCTTGCTCGCATCGAATCTGCCGGAGACCTTGCGTGGAAAAGTCGCCGATCTAGGAGCAGGATTTGGTTTCCTGGCCGCGAAAGCATTGCAACACAATCCCGCAATCACGCACCTGGACCTTTACGAAGCAGAAGCGCGCGCGCTGGAGCCGGCACGTCGAAACCTGCGCAGAATTGCCGATGCGCATGATCGACACGATGTGTCGCTCGACGTGATCTGGCACGACGTTAGCCAGGGATTGCCGAAACGCTACAACGCCATACTCAGCAATCCGCCATTCCACCAAGGCCGCGTCGACTTGCCGGGCCTGGGCCAACGCTTTATCGAAGTGGCCGCTGACGCGCTTGAGAACAATGGCGAACTCTGGTTGGTCGCCAACCGCCACCTTCCCTACGAAACAACCCTGAACGCTCGTTTTTCCCGGGTCGAAAGCATCGCGCAGGAAAGCGGATTCAAGGTCCTGAACGCCACGGAGCCACGTCGATGAAGTTGGTCAAAACTCTTGCGAATCGCGGCTACGGCAGTCGGCGCGAAGTTGCATTGATGTTCCGCGACGGTCGCATTACCGATGCGGATGGCGAAGTGCTCTACGCCGACGATCAGGTCGAAGCCGAGGCCGTGCGCGTCGATGACGAAACGCTGGACCCTGCTACCGGCATGGTGATCCTGCTCAACAAGCCGCTCGGCTACATCTGTTCGAACAAAGACGTTGGGCGCGTCGTATTCGACTTGCTTCCGCCGCGCTACCGAGCGCGTAATCCGTTGCTTTCGACGGTCGGTCGACTGGATCGCGATACCTCTGGCATGCTGTTGTTCACCGATGACGGCGCGCTGCTGCATCGTATTATTTCGCCGAAGTCGCAAGTGACCAAGTGCTACGAAGCGGAGCTTGCCGACGACCTGCGTGGCGACGAAACGGCGACGTTCGCGAGCGGAGAGCTCCTGCTGGAATCGGAGGACCTGCCACTGGCGCCCGCATCCCTCGACGTGCTGTCGCCACGACGCGCCCGGTTGACCGTCACCGAAGGTCGCTATCACCAGGTCCGACGTATGTTCGCGGCAGTTGGCAATCATGTCGTCAGCCTCAACCGAGTTGCAATCGGCGGACTCGAAGCGGCTGACCTTCCCATTGGTGAATGGCGACAGTTGCTGCCGGATGACATCGAGCGAATATTTGCGGCACCTGCTGACCTGGAAGCATGATCGACTGCAAAGGCAGCGGCGATGTGACTGATGCGATGGCCATCACGGCAACCTGTCAGTGGATCGAGCGTGCCGTGATTGGTTTGAATCTGTGTCCGTTTGCGAAGTTGCCGTTTACCCGCGGCGCGATCCGCTTTGTGGTCAGCGCCGCCCGTTGCGGTGAGGAGCTTGCCGATGATCTTCGCGACGAATTGTCAGCCTTGGCCGCCGCAGATCCGCTCGAATGCGAGACCACGTTGTTGGTCCATCCCCATGCGCTTGCAGACTTCCTCGACTACAACGACTTCCTCGGCGTAGCGGAAGCCGTGTTGATTGAGCTCAAGCTTGACGGTGTCGTACAGATTGCCAGCTTCCATCCGCACTACCGATTCGCCGGAATGGCCGACGATGCGCCCGAGAACAACAGCAATCGTTCGCCGTTTCCAACCCTGCACCTGCTTCGCGAATCCAGCGTTGATCGCGCCGTCGAGAGTGGTATCGAGGTCGATGCCATCCCGGAAAGGAACATCGAACGCTTGCGCCAGCTTGGCAACGACGGCTGGCACAAGCTTTGGAATTGATTGCGTTGATGTGAACGAGCGCCGAGCGACATGGGCACACGTCTGTCATAAATCACGCTGGGGGCCGCAGAATAACCGCCTGCCGCCATGGGAGACAACACGATGA
>JAYUYW010000258.1:0-4320 GCA_043752325.1 Rhodanobacteraceae bacterium
AAAACGAATTTCTGCGATAAAGTTTTCGACGAAAAGGATCAGGCGCTAACCCGCTTCGCCGCGTTAATTCGCGATGCGCCGGCCGCTGCAATACCAAGAATGCGTCGCGCCTGCGCGGCATCGACATCCATCTGCACGACCAGCGCATCGAGACCATCGAATTTAACCTCGTCGCGCAATTTGGAAACGAAATCGACATCGATCTGGCGCCCATAAAGGTCGCCATCGAAATCGAACAAATGCGCTTCCAGCAGTGGCTCGACACCATCAACGGTGGGCCGCACACCAAGACTCGCAACACCCGGCATGGGCTGCTCGCCGACGCCATGCACCCACACCGCAAAGATGCCTCCGACCGGCGACAGACGCTTGCCCAGGCGCACGTTGGCGGTTGGGTAGCCGAGTTCACGACCGAGCTTGCGACCGTGCACCACATGCCCACCGATCATGAAACGTCGACCCAGCAAGGTCGCTGCATCGTTGAATTTCCCCAGCGCCAGCAGGCGACGAATCTCGCTGCTACGCACGCGTTGGCCTTCCACTTCGAAATCGACAAATACGTTGACGCTGAAACCCCGTTGTTCGCCCATCGCGCGCAACATGTCGACGTCGCCAACCCGGGCGCGGCCAAAACGAAAGTCCGCGCCAACCCAAACTTCTTTCGCGGCAAGTTGCTCGACCAGAATCGTTTCGACAAACGCTTCCGGACTCATTGCAGCGAGCGGCGCGTTGAAACGCAAGCTGAGTAATTCATCGATGCCAACTTCAGCTATCCGTTCTATCTTGTCGCGGGCGCTGGTCAAGCGCAGCAGCGGCGAACTGCGGGCGAAGTACTCACGCGGGATTGGCTCAAAACTGACCGCCACGCTACGCATGTCCTGCTCGCTTGCGCGCTCGCGCACGCGATCAAGCAACGCGCGATGTCCAAGATGGACACCGTCGAACGCCCCAATGCAAACCACACTGCGCCGCAACGCCCCGTCGGCACGGCGGATATCACGCGAAAAACGGATCATGGCCGAAGTATAGCGGCTATGCCGCACCGCACAACGCGATGTGACGGTGGCTTATCACACGTTTCTGAGGTCATTCAGGCGAAATCCGCAGGCGAATAACGTCACAAGAAAACTGCCGCCGCCAGCGGCCATCAGTAACGTAAGTCGCAGGATGCGCGTGGCAGCCGGCCATGCGGTCCAGTCGCTCCAGAAGTAAAGCCCGACCAGCAGCACGCAAACCATCACCAGACAAGCGGTTCCCAGGCGCAACCAGTGCCGCGCCCAGCCGGCTTGTGGCTGATAGACACCGTCGCGACGCAAGGCGCGCCACAGCAGGAATACGTTGAGATAGCTCGCGCAAGCACTGGCAAGCCCTAGTCCGACATGCAAACCGGGGATCTTCGCCAAGGCTGACATGAACCCATCGTCAAGCTGGTCCGGTGTGTGCCAAAGCCAAAACAGGATGCCGATAAAGAGGAAATTGAGGATCATTGCTGCCGCCATCGCACTGATGCCGGCGCGCACCGGAGTCGTGGTGTCCTGACGTGAATAGAAAGCGGGAGCAAGCGTTTTCACCAACGCAAATGCCGGCAATCCGAAGCTGAGCGCCGCCAGCGACCAAGCCGACATCTGAACATCGTGCGCGGTGAAACGACCGTGCAGAAACAAGGTCGCCAGCATCGGCGTCGCCAACAGGACCAGGGCCAGCATTGCCGGAACGGCAATCAGCAAGGTCAGTCGCAGGCCCCAATCCAGCGCGCGCGAAAAACCGGCGGGATCGGCGCTGACATGATGTTTGCTCAGTGTCGGCAGGATGACCGTGCCGAGCGCAACGCCGAAAAGTCCCAGAGGGAATTCCAGCAAGCGGTCGCTGTAGCCGAGCCAGGTCTGCGAGCCGACGATCAGGAACGACGCGAGCAAGGTGTCCAGCAACAGGTTTACCTGCGCCACCGACGAACCGAACAGGGTCGGAATCATCAATTTCATTATCCGCCGCACGCCGGCATGCGCCCAACCCCACGTCGGCCAGACCAGCAAATCGAGCCTTCGCAAAGCAGGCAGTTGGACCAACAATTGCAGGATGCCGGCGGCCAGCACCGCCCAGCCAAGCGCCATGATCGGAACGTCCAGACGCGGCGCCAGCAACAGCGCGCCGGCGATCATGCAGATGTTGAGGATGACTGGCGTGACCGCGGCGAGGCCGAATTTGTTGAAACTGTTGAGCACGCCACCGGACAGCGCGGTCAGTGACACGAACAGCAGGAACGGAAAGGTGAGCCTCAGCAAATCTGTGGTCAGCGCAAATTTGCCCGGCTCGTCGATGGCGCCCGGCGCGAAACCACCGACCACGACATTGGCGAAGATCATGCCGAGCGCCGTCACCACCAGCAGCGCTGCCCCGAGGGTGCCGGCGGTTCGCGCGACCAGTTCCTTCATGGCGGCGTGATCGCGAGTTTCCTTGTACTCGGTCAACACCGGCACGAAGGCCATCGAGAACGAGCCTTCCGCGAACAGTCGACGCATGAAGTTGGGAATGCGGAAAGCAACCTGGAATGCGTCAGTCGCCGCATTGGCGCCGAACACGCTGGCGATCACGATCTCGCGCAACAGGCCGAGCACGCGCGACACGAAAGTACCGCTGCTGAAACTCAGCATGGATCGCAACAGGCTGCGCTGCATCGACGGGTTCCTGAAATCGAGTGGGCGCATGATGCCCCAAGCGGCACAAGCTAATCTGGCGCTGCCGTGTCACCGACCTGACGCCTGTACACCTGAGCATTACATACCTGCGGGGCCACCATGACGCGAATCGCTATTGCTGCCGTTACTTTGATGCTGTTGGGTGGCTGTGCCAATACCGGCCCGATGAAGATTGGCAAGGATAGCTACAGTATTTCCACGCGCGTCGCTCTCTCAGGATCCTCAGGCGCGAAGGGCGAGGCACTGAAGTCGGCCAACGCCTACTGCACATCGCAAGGAAAGTTCGTCCAGTTGCAGACTCAGGACGCCCATGAGTGCGCGCTGCGCGGAGGATGCGGCGAGGCCGCGATTACGTTCTGGTGCCTCGACGAAACCGACCCTCGTTACACCGCAACCCAACTCCGCAAGGACAACGGCGTTAACACGATTGAGGTTCGCTGATCCTGGGAAGAGAACTCCAGGCCAATAGATTTCGGTCCTGTTTGGACTTCTTGCCAGTAGCGCTAGCGTCGCGGTTTCTCCTCACATTTGTTGACCGTGACGCTCGCGGACTGCATAATTCGCAGTCAACTTTTACCCTGACCCAATCATTCTGGAGTTTTACCCGTGGCCAATATCAAATCCGCCAAGAAGCGCGCCAAGCAGTCTGAAGCTGCACGCCAGCGCAACGCCAGCGCGCGCTCCATGGTGCGTACCTCGATGAAGAAGGTCTTGAAGGCGATCGAAGCCAAGGACAAGCCCGCAGCCGAAGCCGCGTATGCCGAGGCAGCGCCAGTGATGGATCGCTATGCTGCGCGTGGCCTGATCCATCAGAACAAGGCTGCACGTCACAAGAGCCGCATGACCGCGCACATCCGCGCCCTCGGCTGAGTTTCAACGCATCTCTCGAAACGACCGGCGAGAGCCGGTTTTTTTGTGGTCGCGGGTTGATAAAGTCAAGAATTCGTCGTCCTGACGCGCGAAGTCCTTCGCGCGCCCTCCGGGCCATCCGCGATGCGGATGTTCGCTCGGGTGTCCTGCCTTCGCAGTCTCACGCGGGCGGGGACGCATCTCGATTCTGCTGTTCTTTCAGTGACTTGAAGAAGATCAAAAATGGATGCCTCGCGTAATCCTTCGCTCGCCCTTCGGGCCATCCACGATGCGGATGTTAGCTTCGGCATCCTGCCTCGCAGTCCTGCCTCCGCAGGCACGACGAGATTGAAGGTTGGCGCGGCGACTACGAACGATCCGGCCAAAGATTCACGACGCGCTATCCTTGCGCGATGAGCGAACCACTTCGAATCCTTAACCTCATCGATGGTCGCATGGTCGCGGCACGCAGCGTCGAATGGCTGGATGTATTCGAGCCGGCGACCGGAGCGGTGTTCGCCCAGTGCGCCGATTCCGATGCAAGCGATGTCGACGCAGCGGTCGCGGCAGCACAACGCGCTGCTCCCTACTGGGCGGCGATGCCGAGCGAACAGCGTTGCCGATTGATGCACTTGCTGGCCGATCGGGTTGCGGCTGAATCCGATTCCCTGGCGCAGCTCGAATCCCGCGACAGCGGCAAACCGGTTGCGCTGGCGGCGCGCATGGACATTCCACGCGCCGTTGCCAACCTGCGCTTCTTCGCCGAGATGATGAC
>JAYUYW010000259.1:0-4315 GCA_043752325.1 Rhodanobacteraceae bacterium
CAGACCAAAAGCCGCCTTGAAGTCTTCGGCGACCGGGCCGACGTGCGTTCCCTCGTTGGAACCCTTGTAGGCCCAACTGGTGATGGGTAACGCCACCACCTTGCTCAACATCGCCAGTGGATCAATCGCGGCAAAGCCTGACTTGAGAGAGCGGCTCGATGCGTTGGTCCATGTGTCGCCGTTGCTGAGCGACGCGCCATTCCCCATGGTGAATGAGTCTGCCGCGGCACTAAGGTTGAAGGCATGCCAAACGAAGCTGCCATCAGAATCACTGACATAAACACGCGCCGTTTTACTGTTACGGGTTCGCCAAGTGAGATCGGCGTCCGCATCGCCGCCGCTGCCGGTTGGTCGTGCACCGATTACAAGGTCGTCGCCCGACGGAATTGGAAGTGTGTTTGTGTTGAACATGACGCCGCCAGCGGCGCGGACCAGGAATTGGCGAGCGCCGGTGGAGATAAAATCGGTGCCTTGGTCGTCGGCCCAGACAAAGGTGCCGTTGTCGCCAGTGGCAGTGCCGGAATTCGCCACGCAGGTGCCGTCGCCGGGTTCATTTCCAGGGCGGATTTTCGCTCGCGATCCACCGGCCCAACTGCCTTCCCGCCGGCACAGTTCAAAAAACCTCCGCCCACGGTGCTATGGCCGCCACTTGCCGTGTTGAAATAACCGCCGCCGACGGTCGTAGCGGAGGAGCCACTTGCCGTGTTGCCTTCACCGCCGCCAACCGTGCTACGGTAGCTATTTGCCGTGTTGCCTCGCCCACCGCTTACCGTTGCATAGCCAGCGCCCGTGCGGTTTCGACACGTTGTAGACGTTGCATTCGAGCAGAAGGTCGTCGCGTCGCCGCCACCGGCAATAACTTGTCCCCAATCTCCCGCATTCACGATATTTCCATCCCACCCAGCGACTAAATTGGGGGATGTTGCGTTTGGAAAAATGCGCAATGCCGGAACGTTGAAGGCGCGTTAAACCAGCGGTTGATTGTCGGTAGTACCGATAAAGTTTGTCGTGGGATTGGTGCCCGCATTGCCTTCGGTATCCCAGCACACGCCGGCAAGGGCGGCCTTCGGATCAAACCGCGTCGGTTCGCCCAACGCGACAAAACCAGAGCCGCCTTTCGCGACCTCGGTCTTGAGTTGCATGGCCGGCGCGTTAGCCAGATCGACGCCAAAGTCGACCGGTACCGTAAAAGCGCCGGCGTTGACATCCACGCCATACAGCGTGATGGGCGTGCCGATCGACATGGCTTTTGCTGAATCCAACAGAGTCAGGCGCAGGTCGTAGCGCCCATTGGCCGGCGCACCGCTGTCGTTCAAATTGCCGCTGTACTTCCAGGGTTCGGCGCTGGCGGTGGTCGCAGCGGCTAACAGCGCAAGGGTCAATAGCGTCTTGGTCATGGCAACCTCGGTCAGTTGGAATCAGAAGGGTCATTGGCTAAAGCCCGGCTAACCCGGGCCGTCAATCTGCGTCGCCTCTGTGAGGGGCGGCGCAGCGAAATGGTTTGCAAGGGTTGTTCCTTCGAATTTTCAGCCAAATAATACGCAAGAGCGCGGACAATCGGGACATGGCTTCGAAAGTCACCGCGCGTGCCCCCGTTTTTGCGCTTGGGCCAGCTTAGTCCGATACAAATAGCCCGCCGCGAGAGGGAAGAAACAGATGGCTACAATGCCACCCATCGCGAAAGGTGGAGAACCCGTGCGCATTGCGTTGGGCGTGGAATACGACGGCACAGCCTATTCCGGCTGGCAACGGTTGGGTCATCGGCGGACGGTGCAGGGCGCGCTGGAGCAGGCGCTTTCGTTTGTCGCGAATGAAGCGGTCACGGTTGGCTGCGCGGGGCGCACCGATGCGGGCGTGCATGCGCGCTGCCAGGTGGCGCATTTCGATACCGAGATCGAGCGCGGTGATGGCTGGTTGCGCGGTACCAATTCCAATCTGCCGGACGATGTCGCTGTTCGATGGACGCACGTTGTCGATGGCGCATTCCATTCGCGTTATTCGGCGACGGCGCGCAGCTATCGCTACACCATCATCAATCGATCCGTTCGGCCTGCGCTGGATGCGCGATTTGCGACATGGATACGCGCGCCACTGGATGCCGCGGCAATGCATGGGGCCGCGCAGCGGTTGATCGGCGAGAATGACTTCAGTGCGTTCCGCACCATCGCCTGCCAGTCGCGGACGCCGATGCGCAATGTGCATGCGATCACGGTCAGCCGTGATCAGGACAGGGTGATCGTCGACATCCAGGCCAACGCGTTCCTGCATCACATGGTCCGCAACATTGTCGGTTCACTGCTGCCGATTGGACGTGGTGAAAGGCCGCAGGAATGGCTCGGGGAACTGCTGGCAGGCAAGAATCGTGACCTTGCCGGACCGACGGCACCCGCGTCCGGCCTTTGCTTCCTTGGACCGAGCTATCCGAGTCGGTTTGGCCTTCCATCTGAAGTGAGTCGCTGACGTGAGAGTGCGCATCAAGTTTTGCGGAATCACCCGCGCCGAGGACGCTGACGCTGCCATCGCGGCAGGCGTGGATGCGCTCGGCTTCGTGTTGACGCGGCATAGTAGTCGTCACGTCGAACCTGCCGAGGCGGCGAAGATTGCGCGCGGCCTGCCGCCTTTCATCAGCACGGTTGCGCTGTTCATGGACGATGATCCGGACTGGATCGACGAAGCGATCGACAATCTCAATCCGGACCTGTTGCAGTTCCACGGCAACGAGTCGCCTGCGGATTGCGAGCGTCACGCTTGCCCGTATCTCAAGTCCGTGCCAATGGGTTCTATCAGCGACGTGCCGAGCTACGTTGCAGCCTACAGCGGCGCAACAGGATTGCTGCTGGATGCCAATGCGATCGGCGAGGCGGGGGGTAGCGGCCATTCCTTCGATTGGACCCGTGCCCCTGATTTGCCAAAGCCGATGATTCTTGCTGGCGGTCTTGACGCGATGAACGTCGGCCGCGCGATTCGACTGACTCGGCCGTATGGCGTGGACGTTTCGAGTGGAATTGAGGTATCGCCAGGCATAAAGGACGCTCGCAAGATGCGCGATTTCGTCGCCGCCGTGCGCGCAGCGAACCAACCGTGAAGACAGCAATGAACGAAGAAGGCAACACCACGGTGATCGAGGTCAGCGACTACCACGCCTTTCCCGACGTGCATGGGCGCTTCGGCGATTTCGGAGGCATCTACATGCCCGAAACGCTCATGCCACCGCTGGAGGAACTCACCGCGGCGTACCTGTCGATGCGCGAAGATCCGGAGTTCATAGCCGAGTTCGAGCGTGACCTGAAATACTACGTCGGCCGGCCCTCACCGATCTACCACGCGGAACGATTGTCGAAGAAAATCGGGGGCGCGCAGATCCTGCTGAAGCGCGAAGACCTGAACCACACCGGCGCCCACAAGATCAACAACACGATTGGGCAGGCGCTGGTGGCGCGGCGCATGGGCAAGCAACGCATCATCGCCGAGACCGGTGCTGGCCAGCATGGCGTGGCGACGGCGACGGTGTGCGCGCGCTTCGGGCTTGACTGCGTGGTCTACATGGGCGAAATCGATATCGAACGCCAGAAGATCAACGTGTACCGGATGAAGTTGCTCGGAGCGACCGTGATCCCGGTGTCTTCTGGATCGCGCACCTTGAAGGACGCGCTGAACGAAGCGATGCGCGACTGGGTGACCAATGTGGGCGAAACGTTCTACATCATCGGCACCGTCGCCGGCCCACATCCTTATCCGATGATGGTGCGTGATTTCAACGCAGTTGTGGGTCGCGAAGCGCGTGCGCAGATGCTGGAGCATTACGGCCGCCTACCTGATGTGCTGACGGCCTGCGTAGGTGGTGGATCGAACGCGATCGGTTTGTTCCATGCTTTCCTCAATGATCGCGAAGTAAAGATGATCGGTGCAGAAGCGGCCGGCGATGGCATAGCCACCGGCCGCCATGCGGCTTCGCTCGCAGCAGGACGGCGCGGCGTTCTGCACGGCAATCGAACGTATGTTCTTTGCGATGACAACGGTCAGGTCACCGAAACGCATTCGATCTCCGCAGGACTCGACTATCCAGGCGTCGGCCCCGAGCACGCCTTCCTGAAGGATTCCAGTCGCGCCAGCTACGTTGGAATCACCGACGACGAGGCGCTGGCTGCATTCCACGAATTGGCGCGCAGCGAGGGCATCCTCGCGGCACTGGAATCGAGCCATGCGGTTGCGCAGGCAATGAAGCTGGCGCGCGAGCTGCCAAAGGATCAATTGATCCTATGCAACCTGTCCGGCCGTGGCGACAAGGACGTGCACACAATTGCTGCGCGTGAAG
>JAYUYW010000260.1:0-4291 GCA_043752325.1 Rhodanobacteraceae bacterium
CAATCCAGCACATGACCCCAATCGCCGCACTGCGCGACTGGCAGCAACGGAAACCGGAGCTATTCGTCAGGAGCGTTCGCAATCATCCGGGACCTGACAGGTAACACAGCAACATTCGCGGACTCCGACGGTATCCAAGCACTCCTCGCCCGAACCTTCGACGAGTGTAGGCACATAGCCGGGATTGTAATGCGCTGTGACACTTCGCCTATGCGGCTTGGAGGGATGGTCAATTACGCGACACCCGCCTATCTATCGCGGAGCAGCGTTACGGAGTATCCGATGATTGCAGCGCTGTTGAAGTTCGAATAGAAATTTGTCTAATATTGAACGCCGAAACGACGTCGATGACGGCGCGCCGCCCGCTCAGTTGTCACCTGAGGCCTTAACGACATTGCGGTTGAAGCATGTGTGTCCGACGCCATGCATCCATTCCTCTGCTAACCGAGCGTTCGGGGCTGGTGGATCGACTGCGGTGTCCAGTGCAAAATCCGCACAAACACTGTACGTCAACTCGCCGGTCGGCTTGTACTCGTACGTTGCGCCCGTTTGCGGGTCCAACGGCGCACGCAAGCCGGGTAACTTCGCGAGCTCGACAAGATTGGTCGGAAGCTTCGTGTTTTCATTCCAATAGACCCCCACCAGCTGCGACAACTGAGCAAGATCGTTGGTGCGCTGCTGGTCCATTTTGCGGTCGCGTTGGAGCTTGGGTGAGCCAAGTGCAACAAGCCCAACAACAATGCTCGTGATGACGACGAGTGTCGCTATGCCGACCAACATCCGCATACGACTGGCCGAGGTCATGGTTCGCGTTCGTCCTGACGAAGATCCCACAGGTAGTAACCGAAGATGGTGCCGGAGATCACTCCCGCAACGATGACCTTCAGAACGAATCGGATAGTGAGCTCGCCGCCCAAAAGATTGAATACAAGGGTGATCAGATCGCCGATCAGGAATCCTGCAGCAACAAAGAGGGTCAGATAGGTGAGCCAGCGCCGAACCGCAGAGAGCCGCTTCGCCGGGCTACGCACCTGTTCGCGATTGAGGTAACGCCCAACAAAAAGGAAAACTGGAAACGCAATCACGATCGAGGCAATGGACCAGCGAATACTCTCGTCCGGTGAGCGCCACCCGGGATTCATGGCCGGGTCGGGCCATGCGCGATTGATCAGATCAAACAGCAAGCTGCCGAGGTAATACGCGCTCAAGTAGAGCGCCGTGAAAAGCACAAGGTAGTGAAACGCATCCCGCGCAGAGAGCTGAGGCCTTGGTTTGGGGACCGGAACGAGGAAGTCCAGGTCGGCATACGCATCGAGTGCGTTCTCCGTTTGCTCCGCCGTCCAACCCGCTTCCAGCAGTGTTTGTCGAACACTCGGCCTGCTTGCTCCCCGCAGTAGAGCCTCGCGAACGAATGCATCGAGTTCAAAAGTCGGCGAAGCCATTTGCTCTCTCCGGTAGCGGCGGGAGTATGGCAAACGTGGAAAAGTAAGAATAGGGAAGGCGACCAGAGCTGCAAGCGCAACCTGACGATCGTTTCTGCCTTTCTACAACGACTCGGTTCGCCCCCAGCGCTGGCCTGCATCAAGGTGCGTCAGATACAGCCGCAAATCGAACTCCAACTGGTGGTAGTGCGCTTCCATGTGCGTGCACAGTCGATAGAAGGCCTTGTCATGCTGGGCTTCCTTCATGTGCGCCAGTTCGTGCACGACGATCATTTTCAGGAAGTCGGCGGGCGCATCGCGAAACACGGTAGCGATGCGAATCTCGCGACTGGCTTTGAGATTGCCGCCGTGTACGCGCGAGATGGTGGTGTGGGTTCCGAGCGCGTGTTTCATCACCTGCAGCTTGCTGTCGTAAATCACCTTGCCCAGCGGTGCCGACTTGCGCAGGTAACGGTCTTTCAACTCTTGGACGTATTCGTACAGCTGGCGGTCGTTGCGCACGGCGTGCAGCTCGCCGTACTTGTCCGTCAGCACGGTGCCAAGCCGACCCGCATCGATCAATGCCCGCACCTTCACCAACACGTGGGGCGGATAACCGGCGAGGTATTTGAAAGGTTCCATCAGCAGCAGGGCAGGGAAGCTCGTTGGGGATGGTCGGTATGATGGGCCGTAGATCCCCGATGTGGAAAGTTAGAGATGGCGAAGGCGAATGCGCTGCAGGAACAGTTGCTCAAGGCAGGCCTGGTCAAGAAGTCCAAGGTGGCCGAAGTGGCGCGCGAGCAGAACAAGGCCCGGCATGCGAAAAGGCCGTCGGAATTCGCCGAAATTCACGTGGAAGCAGAGCGCGCGCGTGCCGAAAAGGCAGAACGCGATCGCGCGCTTGCGGCAGATCACAAAGCCAAGGCGCGAGTCACCGAATTGCGTGCCCAAGCGCGGCAGATCATCGAGGACAAAAAGCTGCCGCATGTTGGCGAAATCGAATATCGCTTCACCGCCAACGGCGCCATCCGCACCCTGTTGGTCGATGAAGACTTGCGCAAGATGTTGTCTTCCGGGGCAGCAGTGATCGCCTGCGTGAGCGGCCGCTACGAGGTGTTGCCCCGTGCGGCCGGCGACAAGGTGCGCGAACGCGAAGCAAGCCTGATCGTGCTCGACCACAGATCGGGAGATCCTTCTAAGCCGTCTGCTGAATCTTCGGAAGACGATGCGTACTACGCGCAGTTCAAGGTGCCCGACGACCTGGCGTGGTAAACGCGGGATGCGACAACGCAGATTGGACACGACGGGCGCAAGATCGACTTGCAAACCGAATCGCTGGCTTGGCGCGGCCCCGGGTAGCTTCGCTTGCCGAGCTGAGGGAGCTTCGGAAAATCCTGCAGGGCAACCCGAGAGCATCGCAGAAAGAGCATGTCGTTGCGATGGCTCAGACCTTTCGTGAACAGACTCTGCACATTCGTGGCTTTTGCAGATATGGTATTCCTCATGCGTTCACGCTGCGGCGGCAATTCTGCACCTCCTTCAAACGACAGGAGAACAGAAGCATGAATTTCATCATCTGGTTGATTGTTGGCGGTCTTATTGGGTGGATTGCCAGTATCGTGATGAAGACCAATGGCCAACAGGGCGTGATTCTCAACGTAATTGTCGGAATCGTCGGCGCGCTTCTGGGAGGGTGGTTGATTTCGCCTCTCGTTGGGGTGAGCACCATCAATCAGGACAATTTCAGTATTGCCGGATTGGCAGTGTCTTTTGTTGGGGCGGTCATTTTGCTGGCAATCGTCAATTTTTTCCGTCGAGGTTCCAGTCGTTGATTATTCGGAATTTCTCAAATAACATCTCACAGTAATAACAGGATGCCATAATGAACAATAATAATAACGACAACAATCCAAACCGCGATGCCAATCGTGATCCGCTCACCGGCGCGGTCGGTTCGCATCCAGTCGGCGTAGGTGTCGGAGCGGTGCTTGGTGGTGCAGCTGCTGGAGCCGTAACGGGCACCGTCGCGGGGCCAATTGGCACCGTGGTCGGAGCTGCCATCGGCGCGGTGGTTGGTGGGCTTGCTGGAAAGGGTGTTGCCGAGGCCATCGATCCGACGCTCGAAGACGCATACTGGCGTGATAACTATTCGAACCGCCCGTATGTCAAGTCTGGCGGCCACTACGACGACTACGGCCCGGCTTACCGATACGGTACCGACGCCTACGTGCGTCAGCCTGGCCGCAGCTTCGAAGATTCCGAGTCTGAGCTTGAGCGCGACTGGGACAAGGCACGGGGCAAATCGAGTCTCGAGTGGCAGAACGCGAAGGAAGCTACTCGCGACGCTTGGCACCGCGCCAGTGATTCGGTCGAACGCGCAGTACCGGGTGACTCGGACCGCGACGGCAAGTAAAGACCAAAACTAGCGGTTGTACCAACGGGCGTCTATAACCAGACGCCCGTTTCCGTTTTTGGTCTATCCAAAAACGTACCTGATTAGGGAAGGTCTGAACAAGTCTGCCCCGTTGCGGTCATGGCAGGGTCAACGACAAGGGGTGGGAGCGGATGGACCAGATGAGTTTCGCGGATGCCGGGTACAGCGGCAAGCGCAAGCAGACGCGGCGCGAGGTGTTCCTGGCGGAGATGGAACAGGTCGTACCATGGGTCGCCCTACTGGCGTTGATCGAACCGTTCTATCCCAAGGCAGGCAACGGTCGTGCGCCTTATCCGATGGCGACGATGCTGCGGGTTCACCTGTTGCAGAACTGGTTTGGCTACAGCGACCCGGCGATGGAGGAAGCGCTGTACGAAGTGACCGCGTTGCGTCGCTTCGCAGGCTTGTCGCTGACGCGCGGACGCATCCCCGACGA
>JAYUYW010000261.1:0-10595 GCA_043752325.1 Rhodanobacteraceae bacterium
AATCGTCGCCAGTTTTTGAAGTTCGCCATCGTTGGTGCAGTCGCAGCGCCGCTCGCCGCGCGAATGATCGCCCAGCCAGTATTTGCCGCGGACCTGCCGCCCCTGGAACTCGACAACCCCACCGCCAAGGCGCTGGGTTACGTCGAAGACCACACCAAGGTCGACGCCAAGAAACACCCTACCTACAAACCCGATCAGAACTGCGCCAACTGCAAGTTCTACGGCGGTGGGGAAAAGCGCGGCTCCTGCACGCTGTTCCCCGGCAAGAGCGTTGCAGCCAAGGGCTGGTGCGCCAGCTGGCTCGTCAAGGCCTGAGTCGTAGCAACATCCGGGTGATGAGCGCCGCCCTTGGGCGGCGTTTTTCGTTGTGGCTCGTGGTGCTCGGAAGATTTCAGTTGCATCGGTGAGCCAATCAACATTAGTGCGTCGTCACCCCTGCGTAAGCAGGGATCGATTTCCTCGTTCTCCGTCGTTCCAACCGACATGGAAGTTCAGAATGGATTCCTGTCGTCGCGGGAATGACGACGGTAGGAATTATTGGAACTCCATGATGGCGAACCTCACTCGTCGCGACATTTGAGAACAACCTCTGCGATCATGGGATATCGTTCCCGCCGGGCTTTATGCGTGCCTCAAACCTTTGAACTGCCGTGGTTGATCGTTGCTGCGCTGGTCGGCTTCTTCCTCGCCGCCATCATGATGCTGTCGCTGCGGCCACGCTGGATTCGCATGGCAGCGCTCGCAGGCAAGGTCAGCCGCGACGGGGAAGTGATGACGTTGATCGCGCAACGCGACTCCACATCTGAACGGGTGCAGGAACTCGACGCCGATGTCGACTCGATGCAGCGCGAACACAAGGGCATCGAGCAACGCCTGCAACATAGCCTCCAAGAGGGCCTCGCCGATGCGGCGCGCCATCACGCGCGCGCAGAACAACTGCTCAGCCAGTTGACCGACCAGCGCCAAGCACTCGACAGCACCCGCGCACGATTCGACACACTATCCAGCGAGCACGCCGGCCTGCGCGCGAGCGCCGCCGAGCAAGCCAAAGGCGCCACGGCAAAACTCGAACTGCTCGACAAAGCCGAAGAACGCCTGCGCGAAACCTTCCAAAACCTCGCCAACCAAATCCTCGAAGCCAAGGCAGAGCGTTTCCAGGAACAAAGCACCACGCAACTCGGCGGCGTGCTCGATCCGCTCAAGCTGCAGCTCAAGGAATTCCGCGAAGCGGTCACCCAGACCCACGCCACCGAACAGCGCGAGCGCGGCATGTTGGTCGAGCAGATTCGGAACCTGAAAGAGTTGAACCAGAAGATCAGCGAAGACGCGATCAACCTTACCCGCGCGTTGAAAGGCGAAAGCCGCACGCAAGGTGCCTGGGGCGAACTGGTGCTGGAGCGCGTGCTGGAAGCATCCGGATTGCAGGCCGGCCGCGAATACGAAACCCAAACCAGTTTCAGCGATGCGGAAGGCGCACGACAGCGGCCCGACGTGATCGTGCACTTGCCCGACGAGAAGGACATCGTCATTGACGCGAAGGTTTCGCTGGTCGCTTGGGAGCGCTCACTCTCGAGCGATGACGACATTGAATCCGCCGCCGCGATGCGTGAACACGTGGCTTCGCTCAAGCGTCACGTCGACGGCTTGTCGGCCAAGCGCTACGAAAATATTGAAGGCATCCGCACGCTCGACTTCGTCTTGCTGTTCGTGCCGATCGAAGCCGCCTTCATCGAAGCGGTACGTTGCGACGAGAACCTCTACACCTACGCACTCAGCCGCAATGTGTCGTTGGTTAGCCCCAGTACCTTGCTGGCAACGCTACGCACGGTCACTCACCTTTGGCGCATCGAGCGGCGCAACGAAAACGCGACCGAAATCGCAAGAAAGGCGGCGCTTCTGCACGATAACTTCGTACTGCTGGCGACCGACCTGCAAAAGGTTGGTTTACAACTCGATGGCGCGCAACGTTCGCATGCGGCTGCACTGCGACGCATCACCGAGGGCGGCAGAGGAAGTGTGATCCTGCAAGTGAACAACCTCGCCGAGCTTGGTTCGCCCGTGCAGAAGAAGATACCGAAGACCTTGCTGCAAGCCGCAGGTGCGGATGGGGATGGGGATGGGGATGCAGGTGATGCAAACGCAGACATCCAGCCGCGGTTGATCGAAGACGCGGAATCCAATCAAATCGACACACTCGCGACCAACAAAGATGGCGACAATTAGGGTTAGCCGGCGGTGATAGAGGCAACGCAATTCCAGTTCACACCTATCGCCTACGTCCACTCGCCGTACAGAAAGCGAATCGACGCGCCACATCAATCGACGGTCGTGCAGGGCACCGAGAGCGGCGACGCCGAAATCGCCACCATAGAATTCGTCGCCGATATCCCGCACGTCGCGTTTCGCGATCTCGAAGGATTCGAGCGCATCTGGCTGGTCTACGTATTCCACCGCAGCGACGGCTGGAAAGCCGAAGTCCGCCCGCCCCGCGGCGGCGGCAAGCGCAGCGTCCTCGCCACCCGTTCGCCGCATCGCCCGAACGCGATCGGCTTGTCCGCAGTCAACCTCATCGCCGTCGAACCAAAGTTGCTACGAGTACGGGGCATTGACCTGCTCGACGGCACCCCAATCCTCGACATCAAACCCTACGTCCCCTACGCCGATGCGTTCCCGAGTTCGCTTGCGGGGTGGATTGATGCAATTGATGCGAGCCAAGGTCGACAATCGGCACCGGGACCGCGAAAGGATCGTTGAAGCGCTTGGAACTGGAGCGCGGAGCGACATCGCCCCGACAAATCCCTCAGTGCGTAGTTGAACATCAACCAGCACGTCAGCGCTCTGCCTATAATGCGCCGAGGCCGGCAGCTGTTCGCCATTCCCTGAAGCGCTTGCATCTCATACGAATCTGATGCGAACACATGGCACCTTGACCAAGTGGAACGACGAGCGTGGCTTTGGTTTCATCTTGCCCTCGCAAGGCACCGTGGAAGTCTTTGTCCATATCTCGGCCTTCGCGAGCAATGGTGGTCGTCCGCAAATCAACGAGCTCATTTCGTTCGAGACCGAGGTTTCGCCCGACGGCAAACTACGAGCTATTCGAGTCATGCGTGCGGGGCAGCGGACCAAGTCAGTTCGGCGTCGACATGCGGAGGATTCCCATGGCACCGGAGAAATCTTCAAGACGATTTTCGGCGGTGTGGCAATCGTCGCGATTGGCGCGGTTGGCTACTCGAAGTTCCGGCAGCAAGTACTGGAACCACTCGTCCTCGAAACCGACAAGACCTCGGCTGTGGAGTTCACGTCAACCCGTGAGACCAGATCAGCTGTGGAGTCCACGTCGTTCCGCTGCGACGGTCGGACGATGTGTTCCCAGATGACCTCATGCGCAGAAGCGCGTTACTTTCTTCGGCACTGTCCGAAACCCGAAGATGGATGGCAACAACGATGGCGAACCCTGCGAGCAGCAGTGGTGCCATTGATCCAAGCGTGCGTTGCAAAGCTCGGAACGTACAATCGGACCTGCGGATGCGATTCAACCCCCAGCGCTTAACCGGAGTATTCCCATGACTGAATTCACGATGGAATCAGCGCAGGCCAATATGCGCCGGGGCTACCTGTGGGGTGCGCCGGGTGTGCTGGTATCGGGTTCGGTCTGGCTGGTTGCGGGCGTCGTCGCGCTGATGGTTTCAGCGCAGGCAGCCGTGCTGACGTTGCTGGTAGGCGGTGCGCTGATCTTTCCGCTCTCGATGCTGCTGTCCAAGCTGCTTGGTCTGCCGCAAGGGCACGCCAGTGGCAACCCGCTGGGCGTTCTTGCCGGTGAAGGTACGGTTTGGCTGATTGCCGGTTGCGCGATTGCGTATGGCATGTCGGTGCTGCGCATCCAGTGGTTCTTCCCGACGATGCTGCTGGTGATCGGCGGGCGCTATCTCACTTTCCAGACGTTGTATGGCCTGCGCGTGTACTGGGTGCTTGGGGCGCTGCTCGGCGCGGCCGGTTTTGCGCTGGCAGTTGTCCTTGCTCAACCTGCCGTCGGGGCATTCGCAGGCGCTACGATCGAACTGGTCTTCGCTGCCGTGTTATTCGTAAAGGCAAAGCGGTCTGTCGAGGTCTAACCGATTTGTTTGTTGGTTGGCTCGCCCGAAGCGTCATTGCCCACCTGCAACATACAAAGGGTTCTAGATCGACGATTGCGCGCGTTGTATGTGATTCGATTTGTCTAGCCAATGTCGGAGCAGGCGCATGCGGTCAACCAACCAACAACCATCGCAATCCAGGTCCTGCTGCATCGTGGCGTATGCGTTCGGCGCGTTGTTCGTAGCCTTGTCGATTGCGGTCTTCGTGATGTCAAATCATTCGCTTGGTGCCGTGATCGAAGGCATCGTGATTGGCGGGCTTGGTCTGGCGATGATCAGCTCCTATCGCAGCAAGACGTCTTGGCTTGCCAGGATCGGCCCACTTCCATAGGCGCTGTGCACGAGTCAATCAATTCAGTCCGTCCGCTGCGCGCAGTCTCGTAGGAGGGACGCAAAGCTCAGGGAGTTAAGGTTTTGCCCCTTCATCTACTTCCATCTGCGCCTACTGACTTCGACTTCGTCATCGGCGATTGGTCGGTCAAGCACCGACGCCTTGAGCAACGCTTGGTCAACTGCCAGGATTGGATTGAGTTCGACGGCGAAATGACGACGCACAAAATTCTTGGTGGATTTGGGAACGTCGAGTACAACCGACTTCAGTTTCCGGATGGCGATTTCCGTAGGGCCATCTGGTGGCTGGATGGACGCTGTCCGGACCGGCTGGACGTCCCGGTGAAGGGTCGCTTCAAGGACGGCGTCGGCAGCTTCTTTGCCGAAGACACGCTCAACGGTATAGCAATCAAGGCACGTTTTCTTTGGTCACGTTCGGACCCAGACACGCTCCGCAGGGAGCAGGAGTTCTCTGTGGATGAAGGCCGGACCTGGGAAACCAACTGGAACATGGATTTTTCGCGAACTTATCCGGCCTGAAAGGCAGCGTTCGTTTCGACGTAGATCGACATCCGTGGAGCGCATGGCATCCGCTGAATGATCGGTCATCGCGCAGAAATCGAGTTCGACATCGGCGACTCGCGGCTGCGATTCAGAGACCCCATGCTGGTGGCGGCGTGGCGATCGGCTTGGTCAGATCGAATTCGACGCGGAACCAGCGACCTGCGCGTCGTAGCTCATAGGCGAATCGCGTGGCGTCGATTTCCACAGCCCAGACATTGGTCGTCGAAACCTGCATGTTGTTCGCCGTGAACAGAGTGATGGATTCCGCATCGACCGGAAACTCCTGGCGGGTTGCGCTGCCATCGGTTGCGGTGTCGCCGCCGTACTGGGTGATCGCGTCCTCTCTGCCGTCCTCATGGCGATGATCGTGTTTCAGTCGCAGGTCTTTTTCGGTTCGAGTAAGCACCCATGTACGGGAGCGGTTGTCGCCAACATGGAAAGGGATGCGAATCTCGTCCGCCGAGCAGGTGCTGATGTGCATGGCCGTCGCCTTGCTCGCCATATCCGCATCGGCCGCATCCGTGGAGACCATTCTCCCTGCGAACGATTTGCCGCAATGCCGGGCAAGCGCGTCGAAGAATTTCTTTTGCGTACTTTCCTGTTTGACTGCTGTCGTCGCCGCGGTTGTGGAACGCATGGGAATTTGCTGCGCGCAGGCGACGAGAAGTGCCATTACAGCAAGCGTTGCGCCGCCGCGCACGATCTCAATTTTCATGCCCACCTCCTCATTTGAACGCGGCCCTTGACCTTTCGATCTGGCGCTCGCTGGATTCCCTACCTTAGGCGGTAACGCAGGTTGATGTCATTGCCTTCGTCAACGTCGGATCGAACTTCCTGCGAGTCTCGACAAACGAGCCTGTCAGCTGCGGACGAAAGCGTTCCTCCCAATCACGACTACACTTTCGCACCCTCGCTTGGGGCACATCGAGACGTGGCATGGCCATTCTTCTTTTTATCGCAGTCGCTTTCCTCGCGTATTCCAACGGTGCCAACGACAACTTCAAAGGCGTCCGCCGGTTTCAACTACGCATGTTTCCGTCGGCGCGATCTTCGGGATCGGCCTGACCACGCGACAAGCAGATATTCGCGTCGTGTCGAACATCCTGCTGTCGTGGGTGCTGACGCTTCCGTGCGCCGCATTGCTGGGTGGATTGGCGTACTGGTTGTTCACCCGCCCATGATCGAGAATACGTCGCTCACGCGCGCGAGCTTCGTATGCTGGAGCAAGGCGCTCGCAGTCTGCTGATCAACCTTGGTTGACCCGAAGCGCTGTTTCCGCAATCGCGAAGTTGAAGAAGGTCAGCTGCGATTGCCTCCGCCGGAGTTACCGCCCGAACCACCACGAGGGCCGCGTGGACCGCCGGGGCGCTTGCTGCGATTTGCGTCGTTCGGACCACGATTTCCGCTGGGCCGATTGCCTTCGCGGGGTGGGCGGGTGTCATTGCCGGGATGGGTGCCGCGATTGCCTCGCGGCTGGGCATTCGTCCATGGCGAAGGCGGACCGCCGCGATTGCCGTCTTCACGCGCCGGGTTGCCGCGCGGTTGTTCATCACGACTGCCGCGATTGCCGTCTTCACGCGCTGGGTTGCCGCGCGGTTGCTCATCACGGCTGCCGCGATTGCCGTCGCGATCAGGGCCAGAACTCTGTTCGTTGTCGAAGCGGCTGCCGCGATTGCCGATGTTGTCATTGACCGGTGCCTTGCCGGGCTGCTGTCCGTAAGTTCCGCGATTCGGGTTGCCGCGTTTCGGCGGACCTTGGTCTGCACCGGGAACGCCGGTGTAAAGACCAACCGGGCTGCCGCCGTCGTGGCCCGGTCTTGAGCGACGGGGCTTGCCGGCATTGTCGCCAAACCAGCTTTTCAGCACGGCCGGGTTGATGCCCGGTTCTGGCGCGAATGCTGGATTGTTGGTATTCCGCTCGCCGCGTGGATTCGGCCCACGACCTTTGTTCTTGAAGCCAGCGCCGGCGCCGGCGCCGCGCGGTGCGTTGGGCCCGCGTGCCTTGCCCGGTCCCGCACCTGGCGTACGACGCTTGGGCTTGGCGCGTTTCGCACCCGGCGTTCGCCAGCCGTCATCGCGCATCTTGTCGAACTGAGCGACATCGCTGGCCTCATTGCTGCCGCCGGTCCACGCGCGCGGGCTGTCGGGGCGAAATTCGGTCGGCACGGCGCGACGCTGGCCGATGACCGGCGCCAGGGTGAGACGCGGCGTCGGTTCCGGTGCACCGGCGATTTTACGAAGGGAGTTCACGCGGTCGGCGTCGAGTTCTTCGCTGTTGCCGCGCTTGAGCAATCGCGGCAGTTCAACGTTGCCGTAACGCGTGCGCTTCAGGCGGCTGATGATCAGCCCTTGCGATTCCCATATCCGCCGAACTTCGCGATTGCGACCCTCGCGGATGACGACGCGGAACCAGGAATGGCTGCCGCCACGGCTGACCACGCCGATTTCCTCAAAGCGGGCAGGGCCATCCTCCAATTCGACGCCGGCTTTCAGTTTTTCCAATGTCTCGTCCGGCACTTCGCCGTGGACGCGGCAGATATATTCGCGTTCGATCTCCGAGCTCGGATGCATCAATGCGTTGGCGAGCTCGCCGTCGGTGGTCAGGATCAACAAGCCCGTGGTGTTGATGTCGAGACGTCCGACTGCAATCCAGCGCGCGCCCTTGATGCGCGGCAACTGCTCGAACACGGTCGGTCGGCCTTCCGGATCATCGCGCGTGGTCATCACGCCTTCGGGCTTGTTGTAGACCAACACTTGCGCGTGCTCGCCGCTGTCGGCGACCACGACGAATCGCTTGTTGTCGAGCTCGATGCGATCGCCGCTGTGTACGCTGGAACCCAACGTGGCGACGGCGCCGTTGACCTGGACTTCGCCGGCTTCCACGCGGGTTTCCAACAAGCGGCGCGAGCCCAGTCCGGCGGTCGCGAGAACCTTGTGCAGGCGCTCTTCGATGGCCAGCCCGGCATCGTCGCCGCCGCGCTTGAGGCTGAGGGTAGAACGTGGTGTATCAGTCATGAGTTGTGTTGCTCTTCGCTGTCGGTCGCCGTATCGGCGCCCGTTTCGGTGTCGGGATCGGTTGAAATTTCAGCCGGGGATTCAGTGTTGTCGGTGTCGTTGTTTGGATCGTCGTCGCTGGCGTCGACGGCGTGATCGTCCATGTCGTCGAGCACGTTCTGTGCGGCTTCGCTCAAGTCGGTCAATTGCAGGTTGATCGCGCCGTCCTGCGGATACATGTCGACCGGTTCCAGCATCAGTTGCGGGTTGAGTTCTTCGATGTCGCGCAGGTCACTCAATGCTGGCAACTGATCGAGTGATTTGAGATTGAAATAGTCGAGAAAACCCTTGCTGGTGCCAAACAGCGCCGGTCGTCCGGGCACGTCGCGATGGCCGACCACGCGGATCCATTCGCGTTCCTCCAGCGTTCGAACGATATGGGTGGAAACCGACACGCCGCGAATCTGTTCGATCTCGGCGCGCGTGATCGGCTGCCGATAGGCAATCAGCGCGAGTGTTTCGAGCAGCGCACGCGAATAACGTGGCGGACGCTCGGACCACATCCGGGTCACCCAGGGAAATACATCCTGCTTGACCTGGTAACGCCATCCCGATGCGATCTCGACCAGTTCGACGCCACGCTCGGCGCAATCGTTCTGCAAGGCTTCGATGGCCCGGCTGACATCTTCACTGCTGGGCGTCTCGGCTCCGTCGAAAAGCGCATTCATCTGTGCGCGGGTCATCGGCTGCGGTGCGGCGAGCAGGGCGGCTTCGACGATCTTTTTCAGTGTATCGGCAGGAATCATTCGGCAAGGATCACTCGGTTGAATCATCGAGGCTGTCGTCGTCGGTTGAACTGACCGTCAGGGCAAGGTCTTCGCGCCCGCTGGATATCGATTTCACATAGATCGGAGCCAGCGACTCGATCTGGGTGATTTCCAGCAACTGTTCCTTCGCCAGCTCAAGAATCGCCAGAAAGGTGACGACCACGCCTTGGCGGCCTTCCTCGGCCCTGAACAGCGCTTCAAATCGCTGGAATTCGCCATCACCTAGACGCCGCAAAAGATCGCTCATGCGCTGGCGTACTGACAACGCGTCGCGACGAATCGCGTGACGCACGAAAAGGTCGGCACGTTCGAGAACTTCCTTCAGCGCCAGCAACAGTTCGCGCAGTTCCACCGGTGGCGGCTCGCGCACGGCGGTGCGTTCGGGCAGGAAGGCCGCAACGTTGACGAAATCGCGCTCCAGCCTGGGCAGGGCGTCGATTTCCTCGGCAGCCTGTTTGAAGCGTTCGTATTCCTGTAAACGCCGTATCAATTCTGCGCGCGGATCAGTGCCGTCGGCTTCCTCTTGCGGCGGCCGTGGTAATAAAAGGCGAGATTTGATCTCGGCCAGTATCGCCGCCATCACCAGGTATTCGGCCGCGAGTTCCAGCTTGAAGACGTGCATCACTTCAATGTACGACACGTACTGGCGGGTGATCTCGGCGATCGGGATATCGAGGATGTCGAGGTTCTGGCGACGGATCAGGTAAAGCAACAAATCGAGTGGGCCTTCGAATGCATCGAGAATGACTTCGAGCGCGTCTGGCGGGATATACAAATCCTGCGGCATGGCCAGCATGGGTTGGCCACGCACCAACGCCAGCGGCATTTCCTGCTGCTGCGGAACGAAACTCTGGGTGCTGCTGGTATCCGCTGAACTGATGATTTCGGCTGTCTGCTTGGTCATGACCAATCGATCGCGCCCTGCGCCTCACGGCGCGGACAAGAAGGGGATGTGCTACTCGATACGATGCGCGATTTAATTAAAGCGTCCGACCGCGCGCCCGTGCAGGCATCGCCGCGATTCGGTGTGAACGTTGCGGACCGCGCTGTCATCCCTGCTGACAGTCACTCGACGTGGCATTCGCCTGTACGCGGCAAACCCGCAACGACCAGAGCCCGGATTGTCGGTCCGGAAAACGCTGGCTATATTAAAAGTGTCGTCGGGAACAGGAGGGCGATTGCCCTGGCTGCCGAATCGTGGAACACCGATCCAGAACCCCTCGTCGTGAACAGGTTACGCCGAAACGCGCGGCTACGTCCAGCATGGCGCGCTTGGTTTTCTTGTTGGGCATCCGCAGGTCGCAATGCGGAGCGCCGCGCATCCAGCATCAACGTTCGACAATGAATTGGATTGTACTTGCACGAAATGCCCGGTCTGGATACAATGCGCGGCTCTGATGCGGGGTGGAGCAGTCTGGCAGCTCGTCGGGCTCATAACCCGAAGGTCGCAGGTTCAAATCCTGCCCCCGCTACCAGGGTCGTCAGCGAAGAGGCCACTTTACGTGGCCTTTTTGTCGAGCGCAGGAAGCGCGACCGCCGGGATGTCTGGAAACACACAACGGCGAAGCAGACCGGGGCGACTGCGCCCCTTTTTTGTTTCTGCGATTTGGCTTTTCACCTTTTGTGAGCGTTACCGACACCCACGTGATCAACCCCGAATTCCACGATCTGTTGACCCCCTTGCTGGCCGACCTCGGACTGTCGCTGTGGGGCATCGAGTACAACCCTGGCGCGGGCAACAGCCTGC
>JAYUYW010000262.1:0-4267 GCA_043752325.1 Rhodanobacteraceae bacterium
GCAGGCAGATGTCGCGTGAGGTTGCGCCAACCCAGACCATTTCTTTCGGTGCCAAGTGCCAGTTCGGCGCACCCGGCGGTGCGTTGGGGCCAGCCGCAACCGGCGCGTTGGTCGCCTGGTGGCAACTGGTGCATGGAAGACTCGCCACGCCCATGCCAGCTGGTCCGCCATGCACGTTTTGCTGATGCGGCAGGCTGTTGTCGTACTGAAGCGGTATGCCATCGCTGACGTGGCAGTTCATGCAGCGCGGATGTTGCACCACGCTGCGGATCGGCTCGAACAGGTTGCCGGAATCGGGCTGGTCGATGATCTCGTTGCGGACTCCGGCCGCGTTGGCGATGGCGAAACTCATTGCGATAACGACGACCAGAATCGTGACGACACGAAAGGCTTCTTGAAATCGAATCATGTCGTGCTCCTCAAGCGCGCAGCGCGGTGGTGTCGACGGGCAACTGGCGAACCCGCTTGCCGGTTGCCGCGAACAAGGCATTGATAACAGCAGGGGCGACGACGGCTGTGCCGGGCTCACCAACGCCCGTCGGCTTCTCGCTCGACGCGACGATGAGAACTTCCACTGCCGGCATCTGGTTCATTCGCAGCGGTTTGTAGTCGTGAAAGTTCGACTGTTCGACAACACCGTCCTTCAACGTGATCGCGCCGTGCAAAACCACGGACAAACCGTAACCAATGCCGCCTTCCATCTGCGCTCGGATCACGTCGGGGTTGATGGCGACGCCGCAATCGACGGCGCAGACAACGCGATCAACCTTGAAGCTGCCATCGGTCTGCACGCTGACTTCCGCTATTTGCGCGACGAAGGTGTTGAACGACTTGTGCACGGCGATACCGCGCCCACGTCGAACGCCATCCTTGCCCTTGGCAAGTGGCTTGTTCCAACCGGCGGCTTCTGCGACAGCGTTGAGTACGCCAAGGTGACGCGGCGATTTGGTCAGCAGGCTGCGTCGAAATTCGTACGGATCCTTGCCCGCCGCATCGGCAACTTCATCGAAGAACGCTTCCGTCGCAAACCCCGTATGCGTGTGGCCTACCGAGCGCCACCACTGCACCGGAATCTGTGATTTCGGCTCGTGCGCTTCGACACGCAGGCTGCCGATCTCATAGGGCAGGTCATCGACGCCTTCGACCACTGTGCCGTCGATGCCGTCCTGGATCATCATCGCTTCCATAGCGGTGCCGCGTGCGATCGACTGCGCGACTACGCGCTCGCGCCATCCGACGATGTTGCCCTCGGCATCGAGTGCCGCTTGCGCATCGTGTAGAGCCTGCGGTCGGTAGTAGCCGCCCTGGGTATCGTCCTCACGCGTCCAGACCAGTTTGATCGGCATCTTGTAACCCGCCGCTATCGCCGCCTTCACCAGCGTCGCGCCCTCCAGCACGTAGTCCGCTTTCGGGTTGGCGCGACGGCCGAAACTGCCGCCGGCATAAACCTGATGGATCGATACCCTGTCGATTCCAACGCCGAAGACTTTGGCCAGCGCGGCTTGGTCGGGCGTGTGGAACTGCTCGCCGTTCCACATTTCGACTTCGCCGTCGTGGGCGTGGATCACGCAGTTGAGCGGTTCCATTGCGGCGTGGGCGAGGAATGGAACTTCGTAAATTGCAGACACGAGTTTCGTCGGGTTGGTGAAGGCTTTGTCGTGATCGCCCTTGTCGAGCGCGACCTTGCCGGGCGTGCTGCCGAGCTTGCGATAGTCCTCGCGCATGATGGCACTGGTGCTGCGATCTGCGCCGGCATCATCCCATTCAAGTACCAAGGCCTGACGACCGAGAATCGCTGTCCAGGTGTCCTTCGCGAGTACCGCTACGCCGCCGCGAAACACGCCGGGCATCGGTGCGACTTCAAGCACCGCAACGACACCGGCGATTTTCGTCGTAGCACTGCCGTCCACGCTTTTTAACACGCCGCCGAAACGCGGCGGATGCGCGATCACCGCCGTCAACATGCCGGGTAACTGGATGTCCTGCGTATAGATCGCACTGCCATCGCACTTGGACGGGCCGTCTTTGCGCGGCAGCTTCTGCTTGCCGATCAGCGTGTACTGATCAGGATTTTTCAATGCGACCTTCGTCGGGACGGGTTGCGTCGATGCCGGTACGGCGAGTTCACCAAAACTGGCGCTGTGGCTACCGGAGCGGACCACGCCATTGCTGACCGATATGTCAGCCGCAGGCACCTTCCACTGCGCGGCCGCAGCGGCAACCAACATCGCTCGCGCCGTCGCCCCGGCCTGGCGCATGCCATCCCATGAACCCGCCATCGAGGAACTGCCACCCGTGCCCTGAATGGCGCCGCCGAACGCGGGATTCCCGTAGCGTTTTACGTCGGCGGGCGCACCCTCTACCTGGACTTTCGACCAGTCGGCATCGAGCTCTTCCGCGACCATGGTCGCCACGCCGGTAAACGTGCCCTGGCCCATTTCCAGATACGGGCTGATCACATGCACGATGCCATCGCTACCGATGCGCAGGAATGCATTGGGTTGAAATGCGGGAACCATCGCCGGTTTGCTGCCTTCAGCCGCAATCGCCAACGAGGGTCCGATCTGGATCGCAAGGGCGAGCCCAGTGCCTATCTTGAGGAAGTTGCGACGGCCGCTGCTGGCAAGTTCAATCGCGCTCATGGCCTTCACTTCGGGCGAGCGCTTCATGCCAGTGCCTTGGCAGCGTCATGAATCGCGGCGCGGATGCGCACGTAGGTGGCACAGCGACAGACGTTGCCGGACATGGCCTGGTCGATGTCTTCGTCGCTCGGACTCTTATTGTTCAAGAGCAGGGCCGTCGCCGACATGATCTGACCGGACTGGCAGTAGCCACACTGGACCACATCGAGAGTTCGCCACTTTTCCTGGACCACCTTGCCGACGGCGTTCTCGTGGATGGCTTCAATCGTGGTAATCGACTTGCCTTTCGCAGCAGCGACGGGCATCGAACACGAGCGCACTGGCAGGCCGTCGATGTGTATCGTGCAGGCACCGCACTGGGCAATACCGCAACCAAATTTGGTACCCGTCAACTTGGCGACATCACGCAAGGCCCATAGCAGCGGCATATCGTCGGGAACATCGATCTGCAACGGTTTTCCGTTGACTTGCAGGGTCGTCATTATCGGCTCCGGTTGGGGATGAAACGCGGGAGGAACGCTGGCGCAATGAGGCAAAACCTCGCCGGTCGCACTCGCAGTCGAAGCATTGCACGGACCTGTGCCGGCTTGATGTTGCAATGCAGCGCCCCCAAGATGATGGACCGCTCGCCAACGCGCTTTCCGAGATGACCTCTTCCGCCAACGCCCGTGCATTGCCCGATGTCGCCGACGAAAATCCCGCAGCGGGTCGTGGTCGGCTGCACTGGGTTGGCATGGCCGGCGTCGAGGCCGCCGTGCTTCAAGCGGGTGCCAACGGATCGACCAGCTTGCAACCTGCGCAGGTCGATGCCTATGTCGATCTCGACCGACCCGAGCAACGCGGCATCCACATGTCGCGTTTGTATCTACTGGTCGACAAGCAGCTTTCCGAAGACGTGCTCACGCCTGCGCGCGTGCGCGAATTGCTGTTTGCGATGCTGTCGAGCCAAGGCGGATCATCAACCCAGGCAAAACTACGGGTGACCTACCAGCACCTGATGCGTCGTGCGGCGCTTGCCAGCGACAACAGTGGTTGGCGCAGCTATCCGGTGACTGTGAGTGGTTGCGTCAGCAACGCCACGACGGAAATCGAACTGACCTTCGAGGTGACCTATTCCAGTACCTGTCCGGCCTCGGCCGCGTTGGCGCGGCAACTGATCCAAGATGAATTCACCGCGCGTTTCGGCCTTGGCGATGCGCCGTCGCGCGACGACGTGAAGCAATGGCTGGGCGGCGGCGGCATCGTCGCCACGCCACACAGCCAGCGCAGCACGATGCAGGTTCGCGTCAAGCTTGCGGACGACGGAGAATTTCCGGTAGTCGAACTGATCGACCTGGTCGAGGCCGCGTTGGCAACGCCAGTGCAAACCGCCGTCAAGCGCATCGATGAACAAGCCTTCGCTTTGCGCAACGGTCAGAACCTGATGTTCTGCGAAGACGCCGCGCGCCGTGTGCAGGCGTCGCTCGATGGCGACGCACGAGTCAATGACTTCTGGCTACGCGCCGCTCATCACGAAAGCCTGCATCCACATGACGCCGTCGCGGTTGCCAGTAAAGGCATCGAAGGCGGCTACAGTTCAGATTTTGGCTAGGGGTGCTCTGACAAACCCCACGCAGGCGGCATGA
>JAYUYW010000263.1:0-4253 GCA_043752325.1 Rhodanobacteraceae bacterium
GCGCTGATGCGTTCGCCGTCGATCAACACCACGCTGTTCTCGATGGGATCGCGCAGGGTGGCATCAATCAGCGTGCCGCCGACCAAGGCGGTTACTTCACCTTGACAGGTAGCCGAAAGTGCAAGGCCAGCGAGAAGAATGACGACTGGGCGCATGGTTTGCTTCCTAATTTGCTTGGTTACGATGCAAACCTACCACGCGTGCGCCAACGAGTTCGCGTGACCTGAGTCATGGTCGGGTAAAGTCTTACGATGCCGGTTTCCATCTCACCACCAATTCCACACCCGCCGATCGACGCCGTCATCACCTGGGTTGATGGCGCAGATCCCGTGCATCGAAAAAAGTTGGACGAAGCCCTGTCGGCAGCCGGCAAGGACCGCCAGCCAGCGGCCCACAGCACGCGCTTCAACGATGCCGGCGAGATCGACTACTGCATCTCGTCGATCCTGCGTTTCGCGCCGTGGTTCCGACGCATCCATATCGTCTGCGATGCCCAGGTGCCGGCCATCGTCGAACGATTGCGAGCGAGTGGTCATGCCGATCGCTTCAACATCGTCGATCATCGTGAGATTTTTCGCGGCCACGAGCAACACCTGCCCACCTTCAACAGCCGCTCGATCATCAGCATGCTCTGGCGCATCGAAGATCTGGCGGATGATTTCGTCTATTTCAACGACGACATGATGCTGCTGCGCGATGTTTCACCCGACGTTTTCTTTCGAGACGGCAAGGTCGTTGAACGCGGCCTATGGCGCTTGCAGGACGATGCAACTCTAGTCGGCCGCCTGCGAAACTGGTTCAGGCCGTTTCGGTCGGGTCGCGTCGAGCGTGTTGGCAATCTCGATTCGCAACAGCTGAGCGCACGGGTTGCGGGTTTCCAAAATCGCTATTTCCGGCTCCATCACAACCCCTATCCAATGCGGACGACAACACTGGCCGCGTTCTTCAAGCTCCGCCCCGACCTGATGTATTTCAACAGTCGACATCGGTTTCGCTCGAACGAGCAATTCAAGACCGAAAGCGTCGATGCGCATCTGCAACTGCAGCACGAGCAGGCGATCATCGACAACCGACTGCACGTAGTCCAACTCAAACCCAGTGAGCAAAGTGCGAGTCGCGTCCGCAGCAAGATCAACCAAGCCGACCGAGATGAGAGCGCAGCGTTTACCTGCGTGCAAAGCATCGAACTGGCGCCGCCAGAGTTGCAGCGTGAAATTTTCGATTGGCTGGATCGCCGCGTCGGCGTGCTGGCCTGACTCATCGCAGTTGCATTGGTAGGGTTAGGCGTTTCACAACAGCGGAGCTGGTCAACCTCGGCAGGAGATTCCACCAATGAGACTCGACGGCTGCAACCTCGCCAATGAAAAACCTCCGCGCTGGTGCACACGCCTACACGCTGATCACTTCCAGAAACGCCGCGCCGTAGCGCGCCAACTTCGCACTACCAACGCCACTGATTGCTGCCAACTCGTCCTGCGTCTGCGGCTGCTCGCGTAGCATCGCCAGCAAGGTGGCATCGTGGAAGATCACGTAGGCAGGAACGCCTTGTTCCTTCGCAAGCCTTGCGCGCGTCGTGCGTAGCGCTTGCCACAATGCTTCCTCTTGCTCGGCAACCTGTACGCTCGGCTTGCCGCCCTCTCCCTTGCGCGTCTTGCGGCTACTTCGCCGCTCGCTACTGGTTGCGGGTTGGCGCAGTTGTAGCGTGGTCTCGCCCTTGAGCACGGGCCGCGCCGCATCGGTGAGGCGCAAGGTGCCGTAGCCCTCGTCGTCGGTCGCGAGCAAGCCATTCGCGACGATCTGTCGGAACAGGCTGCGCCACTGGCGGTCATCGTACTCCGCGCCGATGCCGAAGGTGCTCAACTGATCGTGGCCCAGCTCGCGGACACGCGCATCATCCGCGCCGCGCAGCACGTTGACGACATGGCCGACGCCGAAGCGCTGGCCTGTCCGATAGACGCAGGACAGCGCCTTGCGGGCCACTTCACCGCCGTCGAAGGCGGTCGGTGGTTCCAGGCAGTTGTCGCAATTTCCGCAGGCCGTTTGCAGGACTTCACCGAAGTAGCCGAGCAGGCGCTGACGGCGGCAACCGGCCGTCTCGCAATAGCCCAGCAAGGCATCCAGCTTGGCGCGCTCGACCCGCTTGCGCTCATCACCGGATTCCGATGACGAAATGAAACGCAGTTGGGTGACCAGGTCCTGCAAGCCATACGCCATCCATGCTTCGGCGGGCAGGCCATCGCGACCGGCGCGACCGGTTTCCTGGTAGTAGCCTTCCAGACTCTTCGGCAGGTCCATGTGGGCGACGAAGCGCACATCAGGTTTGTCGATACCCATGCCGAATGCAATCGTCGCCACCATCACGATGCCGTCGTCGCGTAGGAAGCGCTGCTGGCTCGCACTGCGTGCGGCGCTGTCCATGCCGGCGTGATAAGCCAGTGCTTTGACGCCCTTCTCGACCAGCCATTGCGCCGTTGCGTCGACCGACTTTCGCGATTGGCAATACACAATGCCCGATTCGCCAGCGCGACCGACCAGGAAATCCTGCAGCTGCTTTTTTGCGTTGTCCTTCTCGACGACGCGATAACGAATGTTCGGTCGATCAAAACTGGAGATGAAATGTTGCGCTTCTTCCAGCGCCAGCCGCTCGACGATTTCCGCACGGGTCGGCGCATCGGCGGTCGCGGTCAATGCGATTCGTGGCACGTTCGGGTGGCGGTTGTGCAGCACCGTCAGTTCGCGATATTCGGGACGGAAATCGTGTCCCCACTGCGACACGCAATGCGCTTCGTCGATGGCGAACAGGGACAACACCACGTCGTCGAGCATGTCGAGGAAGTACTCGTTGAGCATTCGCTCGGGCGCGACGTAGAGCAGCTTCAATTCGCCGGCACGAAGCTTCCGCTCCACTTCGCGCTGGGCGTGTTGGTCAAGGCTGGAGTTGAGGAAGGCAGCGCTGACACCGAACTGATGCAACGCTTCGACCTGATCCTGCATCAGCGCTATCAACGGCGATACGACGATGGCCGTACCGGGCCGGATCAGCGCTGGAATTTGATAACAGAGCGACTTGCCGCCGCCGGTCGGCATCAGCACCAGCGCATCGCCGCCGGCTACAACCTGTTGGATGATCGCCTGCTGCGGATCGCGAAACGCGGCGTAACCGAAAACGTTGTTGAGAATTTGAAGTGCAGTGTCGGACATCGCGGGAATGCTAACAGGCCGATGCCGCGCTCTCACGACTTATCAAGTCTCGTCGCAGGGCGCTCGTGGCGTGGTTATCTATACTGGTCCGATCCAACCAACGGGCCTCAGCGATGAAACGTTTGATTCCACTGATCTCCTTCGCGCTTTTCAGCGCAACTGTCGTCGCCCTGCCGCCATCGGTCACACCGATCAGCCCGGCGGATCTGACCTACATCGAAGGCGTCGAGCAATGGCACGCCGAGCGCGAGACGCGACTGCTCAAGCCGGACGGCTGGCTCAGCTTCATCGGGTCGGGTCGCGTTGATGTCGGCAGCAGCAAGGTCGGAAGCGCCGAGGACAACGACATCGTATTGGCGAAAGGGCCTCCGCAATTGGGAACCTTGACGCTTTCCGAGTCAGGTGAGCTGCGTTTCAGCCTGGCTGCGCGCAACGGCGCGACGATTGACGGCACCAGCGAATCGGCGGCGACGCTGAAGACCAATCGCGATGGCGAACCGACCCGAGTACGTTCGGGCACGAACAGTTTCTACGTGGTCAGGAGCGGCGATATGGTCGGCTGGCGCCAGCGCGATAGCACAGCTGAAAGTCTCAAATCGTTTGCCGGGATCGAGCGCTATCCCGTCAGTCCATCATGGCGTATCGTCGCCGATTGGGTTCCGTTCGACCCTCCGCATCGCATCGACCTGGTCACCGTGATCAACACGCTTGAGCCGGCGGACGTGCCGGGCAAGGCGGTATTCGAGCGCGATGGCAAGACCTGGGAGCTGCAACCAGTTATCGAAGACGACCAGTTGTTCTTCATCCTGACCGACGCTACCAGCGGAAAGGAAACCTACGCAGCCGCGCGTTTTCTCTACGCCGACACGCCGAAGGACGGCAAGGTGATCCTCGACTTCAATAAGGCGGTCAATCCCCCCTGCGCGTTGTCCGAGCACATCGTCTGCCCGACAGCCCCGAAACAGAATCGTCTCGCATTGCGCATTGACGCGGGCGAGAAGAAATTCGCCGGCGGTCACTGACCACGATCACGCCGTGGGCTTGATGTCGTT
>JAYUYW010000264.1:0-23710 GCA_043752325.1 Rhodanobacteraceae bacterium
CCGCGCATCAGCACCCCGCACTGCCGGAACCGACACGCGGTGCGATCGGATTCGCGCTCGCCAAAGCGGAGAATGATCTTGGCGACCCAGCCAGAGCCGTAAAACTGTTGCGCGTGGCCAACCTGGCCGAGCGTCAACGGATGGCCTGGGATCGCGACGCATGGAACGATTTTGCACGCAACGAGGCACAGGCGACACCATTGCTGGGTTCCGATCAAGCGGTCCCTTTCACGCCGGCTTTCGTCGTCGGTATGCCGCGCTCGGGCACGACACTCGCCGCTGAATTGCTGTCGCGCCACAGCGCGGTGCACAACCGTGGCGAGTTGAACTGGATCGCTGCGATCGCCGGCCGAATCGGCCCAGCGCCGGATCGGGCTGCACTGCGTCTTGCCGGCAGAATGATCGCGACCCAGTTGCAGCGAGACGACGCGCCAGCACAGGTCTACATCGACAAGAATCCGCTCAATTTTCGCCACCTGCGCTTGATCGCGGCGCTGTTTCCGCAAGCGCGGATCATCCATTGCCGACGCGACCAACGCGATACGGCGCTATCGATCTGGAGCCAGCATTTCGAGCATGCCGACTTGGCATGGAGCTACGACTTCGACGATATCGCGGCATTCGAAGCGGGTTACCGACAATTGATGGCTACCGCGCCGCGCTTCAATTTTCCGACATTTGATCTGGACTATGCCGACCTGGTTGGCGATACCGAAAACACATTGGCAAACTTACACAAGTTTCTGGGCCTGCCGGCGCAGGCAGTTAACACAGCGCCGCGCGAAGAAACCGCCATTGCGACCGCCAGCGTGTGGCAAGCGCGACAGCCGGTGCATAGCGGTTCACTGGATCGCTGGAAGCAGTACTCGGATTTGTTGCCCGAGATGACTCGAGCGTTTCCCGCCCGATAGCGATCAGGCCAGCGCGACCTCGAGTTCCGCGCGCAGGTCGGCGATGTCTTCGACGCCGACCGACAAACGTACCAACCCATCGTTGATTCCGAGCTTGTCACGATTGGCTTTGGGAATTGAAGCATGGGTCATGATCGCCGGATGCTCGATCAGGCTTTCGACACCGCCGAGCGATTCCGCCAGTGCAAAAAGATGGCAACGCTCCAACATGCGACGCGACTTACGCAGACCGCCGTTGACTTCGACGCTGATGATGCCGCCGAAACCGTTCATCTGCTTCTTCGCCAGCGCGTGTTGCGGATGTGATTTCAGGCCCGGATAGAAAACTTTGTTGATCGCCGGATGCTTCTCCAGCCATTGCGCCAGCACCAGTGCGCTCTCGCAATGTGCGCGCATGCGCAGGTGCAAGGTCTTGAGTCCACGCATCGCCAGGAATGAATCAAAGGGACCGGCGATCGAACCCACGGCGTTGTGCAGATACGCCATCTGCTCCGCGAGTTCGGGGTGATCGCCAACCACGACTACACCACCGACGATGTCGGAGTGGCCGTTCAAATACTTGGTCGCTGAATGCATGACCAGATGTGCGCCGGATTCGATCGGTCGCTGCACGATCGGCGATGCGAACGTGTTGTCGACGACAAGAATCAGGTCATGCTTGCGCGCGAACACACCGAGCTTGGCCAAGTCGACCAGCTTCAACATCGGGTTGGTTGGCGTCTCGGCCCAGATCATCTTTGTGTTCGGCTTCAACGCGGCTTTCAGAGCGGCTTGGTCGTTCAAGTCGATGAAACTGAAGTCAAGTCCCGCGCTGCGCTTGCGTACTCCGTCGAACAGGCGGTAGGTGCCGCCATAAAGATCGTCCATCGCGATGACGTGGCTGCCTGTGTCGAGCAGTTCCAGGATGGTTCCGGCAGCGGCAAGGCCCGATGCGAATGCGTAGCCTTGCGTGCCGCCTTCAAGATCGGCGATGCAGCGCTCGTAAGCCATCCGGGTTGGATTCTGCGAACGCGAATATTCGTAGCCATGGTGCTTGCCTGGGCTTTGCTGGACATATGTTGACGTTGCGTAGATCGGCGTCATGATCGCGCCAGTTGACGGATCGGGCGATTGGCCGGCGTGGATGGCACGCGTGCCGATGCCGAGTGCAGCTTTGGGTTTCTTGGACATGGAAATCTCTTTTTGAAACAGGGGTTATTGACTGCGCCGACGCAGGAAATTGAGCAGGTCGATCTGGGTGATCAAACCTATAAAGCGCTCGCCATCCATCACGATGGCAACGTGGCCAGCGCGGAAAACGGGTAGCAGCGCTTCGATCGGCGATTTCACGTCAAGTACCTCCAGATCGCTGTTCATCGCGCCAGCAACGCTTTCGCGGAACCTCGCATCGTCACCGTACACGTGCAGCAGCAAATCGGACTCGTCGAGGATGCCAACCAGTTTGTCGCCATCCATTACCGGCAGCTGCGATACGTCGTACAGCTTCATGCGGTTATAGGCGGTGATCAGCAGATCTTTCGGCGCGACGACCACGGTGTCACGCAGCGCGTACGGCCGCAGTATCAAGTCGCGCAGGTCGCCATGCTGCTGCCGTTCCAGAAAGCCGTTGTCGAGCATCCAGTAGTCGTTGTACATCTTCGACAAATACTTGTTGCCGGTATCGCAAACCATGCTGAGCACGCGCTTGGGCGTGGTCTGCTCGCGGCAGTAGCGCAGGGCCGCACAGACCAGCGTTCCAGTCGATGAGCCGCCCAGCAGACCTTCCTTCGCCAGCAGTTCGCGCCCCATCAGGAAACTATCTTTGTCGCTGACGGCGTAGGCTTTTTTCACTCGGGTGAAATCGCTGATCGACGGCAGGAAGTCCTCGCCGATACCTTCTACCATCCAGCTCGCGGACTTCTCCGAGAGCGTGCCTTCGTTGATGTATTCAGTGAGGATCGAACCCACCGGATCGGCGAGAATCAGTTCGGTATGCGGCGATACCTTGGCGAAATAACGCGAGAAGCCGGTCATCGTTCCGGACGATCCGCAGCCGAACACGATAGCGTCGACGCGGCCGTCCATCTGCTCGAAGATTTCCGGTCCGGTGATGCGCTCGTGGGTGTCGGGATTGTCCGGGTTGCCAAACTGGTTGATGAAATAGGCGCCGGGCGTTTCAGAAGCGATTTTTTCGGCGAGATCCTGGTAGTAATCCGGATGACCCTTGGCGACATCCGACCTCGTCAACACCACTTCCGCGCCCATTGCCTTGAGGTTGAAAATCTTCTCGCGGCTCATCTTGTCGGGCACGACCAGCACAAGGCGGTAGCCTTTCTGCTGCGCAACCAAAGCCAGGCCTAGACCGGTGTTCCCGGCGGTGCCTTCGACGATGGTGTCGCCCGGTCTGATCTTGCCGGACCGCTCCGCCGCTTCGATCATGTTGAGACCGATACGATCCTTGATCGAACCGCCTGGGTTGGCGCTTTCAAGCTTTAGGAACAGTTCGCAAAGGCCGGTATCCAGGCGTTGCGTCTTGACGATCGGTGTGGCGCCGATCAGTTCCAGTACGGATTGGTGAATCGTCATGTGCACTCCGTATGGCTTGCCGAGGGCGCAATACGTCACGCGCGGCGGGCTGGATCGACCGATGAGTGCGGCTAGTTGCGCGCATCAGGGCTGATCGGAAAGTCGCCCATGATAACGGCAGAGCGGCGACAGGCACGGCCAATGGCGAATGCCTGCCACCCAACCTGCAATCAGGACTCAGGATGCGGAGGGGTGCATCTCCGACCAGAGTTTGTCGAGTTGGTCCTTGGCGTGGAGCTTTTCCTTCTTGAGGACATGCAACGCGGTTTCTTCCATTGGAATCTTGGCGCGCTCGGCAGTGTCTACCTGATCGTCGAGTTCGCGGTGGCGGGTGTATAGCGTGCGGAATTCGTAACTGCTCTGCATGAGCGCTTCGAGTTCCTGCTCATTCTCGTTTTCAAACATTGGATTCCTCCTCAGGGGTGGCCGGCGAGGGAGCACGACGTGTGCCAAAGCCGGCAAACGGTGGGTGGGGAAAGGTGCCGCGCAGCGATGCTTGGCACCGGGTATGGATGGTCTTGGCGCGCAAGCATGTCGACAACGCCAAAGCTGGCTTAAGGACGACTTTCAGGTTGCGGTCAACATCAAACGACGACATCGGCAGACTTGCACTCCGATCACTTGCCCAAACCGCTCGGGCAAGCACGGCATCGTGGCTGCGGGAGCGCCTTCGACCCTACACCGATGCCAGCAAACTGGCAAACAAAGCCCCCGAGAATCCGACTCGGACGCTATTTGCCGCCAGTTTTCGGCTTGGCCTTGGCTTTGGAATTGGCGGCGGCGGCGGTCAGCTCGGCTTCCTTTTTTGACAGCGCCGCGGCGCGAGCCTGGGCGACGGCAATCTTCTTCTGCTGGGCGGCGACGTTGCGAGCAGCATCGGCGTCGGCCGTGGCAAGTTCGGTTTCCATGCGCGCTTCTTCGGCGTCCTGGGCGATTCGCGCTGATTCTTCAGCCTGGATCTGACCCATCAATCGCTGCCGTTCCAGTTCACGACGCGCATTTGTGGCATCTCGACGTGCAGCACGGACCAGCAGTTCGTTGTGTTCCTGCGTTACCTGCTGGCGCTGGTTTTCCATGTCACGCGCCTGCGCGGCTGCCCAGGCGGTGTCGACGTTTCGCTCCGCCACGTAGATTTCGCCAAGCGCATCGGGACCCTTGGCGTTGCTGATGCGCAAGGCCTGCACTGCTATGCGTGCGCGTTCGAGTTCGGCGGACGCGAGCTGACCGAAACGGCGATCATTGGCCAACTGGTCCAGGCTGCGTTCCAGTCGCTGAACATCCAGGTCGCGCTGTGGTGGCGCCGATTCACAGCCTGCCATTGCGGCAAGGGCCAACAGCAGCAAACCTCGCAGCAGGATTGATCGGATCATGACTGGTTCTCCTCGACCACGCTGTCGAGGTTGCGGCGCAACTCCTCGTTCTGGATTTTCAGCGCATCGACCGCTTCGCGCGATTTGCCGAGGCGCGATTTGACGATGGCCAGCTCGCTGTTGGCGACCGATTCGCGAGCCAGCCGCGCGGCGGTCGCGTAATCGGTGGCATTCATGGCCGATTGCGCTTGCTCGTAGCGCTCGGTCGCGAAGCGCAGTTCAAGCGGCGCGTAGGTGCGCGCTTCGGCGAGTTGCGCGTCTTCCAGACTGCGCATCGCGTTGCCAAGAAGGTCGGGCGGTGGCCGTGTCGGAGCACAGCCGGCGAGCACGATGCCCAACAACAGTGCGATGATCGCGTGGATTATTCTGCTGGCTGCTGTCATAACACCGGGGCGTGGACGTGCCGAATTGGGGACCGCGCTATTGTGGGAACCTCGGGTCCGGTTTGGCAACAGCGTTGGAAGACTGAATTCATCGAAAGGGTGATTACGCGTGGATATTGGATATTTCCTGAAGTTGATGACCGAGCGTGGTGCGTCGGACATGTTCCTGACCACCGGTGCGCCGGTGAACATCAAGGTGGAGGGCAAGCTTTACCCTTTGGGGAACGCCGGTTTGCCAGAGGGAATGGTGAAAAAAATCGCCTACTCGCTGATGGGCGAGGGCCAAGTGCCGCAGTTCGAGCGCGACCTTGAACTCAATATCGCAATCACCATCAAGGAGGCTGGCCGGTTTCGCGTCAACGTGTTCAAGCAGCGCGGCGAAATCGGCATGGTCATTCGTGCTATCAAGCTTGAAGTAGCGAGCCTGGAAGAGTTGCGCCTGCCGAAGATCTTCGAGGAATTGATCATGGCGCCGCGCGGGTTGATCCTGGTGGTCGGCGCCACCGGTTCGGGCAAGTCGACCACGCTGGCGTCGATGATCGACTACCGCAACAGAACCTCGGCGGGACACATCCTGACGGTCGAAGACCCGATCGAATACCTGCATCGACACAAGAAATCGATCGTAAACCAGCGCGAAATCGGACTGGACACGCACGGTTTCCATGCCGCCCTGAAGAACGCGATGCGCGAAGCGCCCGACGTCATCATGATCGGCGAAATCCGTGACATCGAGACGATGGAGGCAGCCATCTCATTCTCCGAAACCGGCCATCTTTGCCTCGCGACGCTGCATTCCAACAACGCCGATCAGACCCTTGAACGTATCCTCAACTTCTTCCCGGAAGCTGCGCACAAGAACATCCTGATGAACTTGGCTCTGAACCTGAAGGCAGTCATCAGCCAACGCCTGGTGGTCGGCATCAACCGCCGTCGCCTGCCGGCGGTCGAGGTGCTGGTCAACACGCCGATGATTCGCGACCTGATCCGGCGCGGCCAGGTTCACGAGATAAAAGAAGCGATGGAGCGCAGTTTGCAAGAAGGCATGCAGACCTTCGACCAGTCGCTGTTCCGCTTGTACAAGGAAGGCAAGATCGATCTTGAGGAAGCACTCGCCAAGGCGGATTCCAGCGATGGCCTGTCGCTGAAGATTCGCCTGACCGAAGGCAGCAACGACGCCATCCGCGCCGAGGATGTTTACGGCACTGGCTCCTACTGAGCAGGCTCCGCGAGTCCGTCGAGGCGGGTCAGGAGAACTGTTTGATGAGATCACGGATCTCCTCCGGGCCGAGCAATTCGCCGACGCCGGCACGAAGGTTGTCAGTTTCGCGATCCGGCTTGCTGGTCGCAGGAAGCACCACTGTGACGGCGGGATTGCTGATCGCGAACTTCAGGAACATCTGTGCCCACGAACCAATCCCGCGCTCCGCCGCCCAACTCGGTAGAGGCATGTTATGAACACGGTCGAACAGCCGTCCATCCTCGAATGTGCGATTGATCATCACGGCAATACCCAGCTCTCGAGCAAGCGGCAAAACGTCTAATGCCGCTTGCGGCGACGCCACCGAATAGTTCACCTGGATGAAGTCCGGTTTTTCCGATTGCATCAGCCGCGCCAATTGGGCGTGGGCTCGCGGTTGGTAGTGGCTGAAGCCGACGTAGCGCGTCTTTCCGCTTTCCTTCAACTCTCGCGCATAGGCGAGCTGGGTTTTCCAGTCGATCAGGTTGTGGATCAGCAACGCATCAACGGTGTCGCTGCGCAAGCGCTGCAATGAACGCTGGAACTGGGCTTCGCCGGCTTCACGTCCATTGGCACCGAGCTTGGTGACCAGAAACGCGCGCGGTCGCAACTTGAGTTCAAGGAGCAGGTCGCCGAGGACGGCCTCCGCGGAGCCGTACGAAGGCGCCGTGTCGATCACGCGCGCGCCTGCCAACAGGAACCGGGTGAGCACGTCGCGTACCGCAAGTCGTTCGCCCGCGCTCGCACCTACGTCGAAACTGTCGGCGGTACCAAGCCCGATGACGGGAAGCATTTCGTCGGTACCCGGAATCGGACGCTTGAGCAACTCTGACGGAGCGGCTTTGCTCGTTTGCGACCATGCGCTCCGCAGGGGGAGTAGCGCCGCAGTTGAAAGCGTCGCGGCATCAGCCAGGAATGTTCGGCGGTCAATCATCGTTTTCTCCTGTTGCGGCCATAGGGCAGGGGATGGCACGCGAGACAGCACGTTGTAACAGGCCCATGCGAACGTCAAGTGGACGCAATCCATTCTGACCGGACGTCCATTACGGCCGCGCATGGCCAGGGCTGGCCTTGACGTCGCGTCGGGCTTGGACAACCCTGTCGCCTCATTCACTCTTGGGAGCGCAGCAATGAATTACGTCGATGGTTTTGTACTGGCGGTGCCTACCGCCAACATCGCCGACTATCGCAAGATGGCGCGCAAGGCCGGCAAGGTGTGGCGCGAGCACGGCGCGCTCGAATACAGGGAGTGCATCGCCGACGATGTCAAACCCGGCAAGCTCACCTCGTTCCCGCAGAGCGTCAAGCTCAAGCCCGATGAAACGGTGTTTTTTTCGTGGATCGTCTACAAGTCGCGCAAGGATCGCGACCGCGTTAACAAGAAGGTGATGGCCGATCCGCGCCTGAAGGAAATGATGGATCCGAAGTCTCTTCCATTTGACGGCAAGCGGATGATCTGGGGCGGTTTCAAGGTATTCCTCGACATCTGACTTTTCGTTGCGCAGTTCGCGCTGCGCTTGCGAGCTTGTTTTCGGCTGACGCCCGGGTTGTGGTGTTCGTTTGCCGCCAAACGGTTCAAGCGTTTCGCCGGGCTGCCGCCCGCCGAGCCACCTTTCTGTTCGCACAGAAACATGGCCCAAAGATGCGCCCGTGGCGGGTCGGTCGTGCGATGAAGCCGCACGACTACGCGAGATGGCTGCGGGGTTCGCTTAATGCGCAACCCTGCGCCTGCAGCGACCTGGCTTAATCCATTCGGCCACCCTGCGGGCTTTGCTGCGCCACCTCGCCTCCCCGAATCGGGAGGTAGTTCAACTGCACGCAGCGCGTCGCGCTGCGTAAGGCCGCCGCTTTGCGGCGGATGCGCTTCTTTTGACCCACCCGCCCGTTCCTGTCGGCAAGTACTGGACGGATCAGCCGCGTGCGGGCCACGCGATGGATCGCGTGGCTTCGGCTGCGGCACAGGATGTGCCTTCAGCCGAACCCGGCCAGTGCTTGCGTAGTCGTGCGGCTTCACCGCACGACCGACAGGCTATCGGGTCGCATCTTTGGGTTACGTTTCTGTGCGAGCCGAAACGTGGCTCGCTCGCCGGCAGGCGAGAGAAACGCTTGACCAGCCTGGCGATAGCCGAACAGAGCGAAGCGACGGCCGGCAGCCCGGCGAAACGCTTGACCAACTTGGCGACAGCCAGAAAAAAGCAGAGAGGCGCGCCGCAAGGTGCGCCACACCCGAACCCGCGATAGGCTACCTGCCCAACACACGACCATCCCCATGTCGCTGATTGACCAAAAATTCGCTGCACCCGAGCGCGAAGTGCTGACTCCGAGTCTGCTCAACCGGCATGCGCGTGAGTTGATCGAGGATGTGTTTCATTCGGTCTGGATCGAAGGCGAACTGTCTAACGTATCGCGGCCTGCGTCGGGCCACATCTACTTCACGCTGAAGGATGCAGGCGCGCAGGTTCGCGGCGCCCTGTTCAAGTCGCGCACGTTCGGCATTCGCTTCAAGCCGATCGATGGCATGCAGGTGTTGGTGCGTGGCAAGGTCAGCCTTTATGAGGCGCGCGGCGAGTTTCAGTTGATTGCCGAACACTTGGAGCCGGCGGGCGAAGGTGCGCTGCGACGCGAATTCGATCAACTCAAGGCACGTCTCGCTGCCGAAGGTTTGTTCGATGCGGCGCTGAAGCGGCCACTGCCTGCATGGCCACGACGGATAGGCGTTATCACGTCGCCAAGCGGCGCGGCGATTCGCGATGTACTGAGCGTGCTGGCGCGACGCTTTCCGTTGGTTGAAGTCGAAGTGTTGCCTGTCCCGGTGCAGGGACGTGATGCGCCGGCGGCGATCGTCGCGATGCTGCAAGCCGCGAACGTAGCCGCTCGCCACGATGTGCTGTTGCTCACGCGCGGAGGCGGTTCGCTGGAAGACCTGTGGGCGTTCAATGATGAAGCGGTCGCTCGGGCCATGCGCGCGAGTGCGATTCCGGTGGTCGCGGCGGTTGGCCATGAGATCGATTTCAGCATTGCCGAATTTGCTGCCGACTTGCGTGCAGCGACGCCGTCGGCCGCGGCAGAACTGCTGGTCCCCGAGCGTGACGCGTTGCTGCGGCAACTGAGCGATGCACGTCGTAGTCTCATGCGTGCGCAAGCTCGGCGAATCGAAACGCTGGCGCAGCGCGTGGATCATCTGCAAGCGCGATTGGTCGCCCGTCATCCGCGCAATCAGCTCATGCAAACCCGGCAACGCCTTCACGGGTTGCAGGGGCGAATCATTCAGATCAACGAGCGTCGCAACGAACAGCGTCGTGCCCGTGTCGGCCACGTGCTGGCGCGATTGCATGGCGTGTCTCCACAACCGCGTGTGATGCAAGCGCGCGAGCGTCTGCACACACTGACCGCGCATCTGCGAGCGCTCACGACATCAGGGATGGGTCGTCAGCGTGCGCACGTGCTCGAACTCGCGCGCGGGCTGAATGCGGTCAGCCCGCTGGCGACGCTGGAACGTGGATACGCGATCCTGCTCGATCCGAAGTCTGGGTCCACGCTGCGTACGATCGGTGGCATGCATCCGGGCGATAACATCACTGCGCGGCTCGCCGATGGCAGCGTTGACCTGCGTGTGCTGAATGTTTCCACCGCCTTCACCAGTTCGTAACGACCTTCGGACACGAATCCCTTCCATGCAAAAGCGTCCCCTTGGCAACTCCGGAATTTCCGTCACACCGCTGTCGTTCGGGGGCAATGTGTTCGGCTGGAGCGCGGACGCGGCAACGTCGATGGGCCTGCTTGATCGCTGTGTAGACCTGGGCATCGACCTGATCGACACCGCCGACATGTATTCGGAGTGGGTGCCGGGCCACGTGGGCGGCGAATCGGAAACGATCATCGGCGACTGGCTGAAGAAATCGCGCAAGCGCGACAGCGTCGTGATCGCAACCAAGGTCGCCAAGTTGAAGTCGCGACCCGGTCTGTCGCCAGCCAACATCAAGGCGGCGGTCGACGATTCGCTGCGTCGGCTGCGAATCGAGCGCATTGACCTGTATCAGGCGCATGAAGACGACGACAGCGTGCCGATGGAGGAAACGCTAGGAGCATTTTCGCGATTGATCGAACAAGGCAAAGTTCGTGCGATTGGTGCTTCAAATTTTACGGCGTCTCGTCTGGCCGAAGCACTGGCAATCAGCAAAAAATACAATCTGCCGCGCTACGAAACCCTGCAGCCTGGCTACAACCTGATGGATCGCGCCGATTACGAAGCCGAGCTGGAACCACTGATTCGCAAGGAGAACGTTGCAGTCATCAGCTATTTCTCGCTGGCCAAGGGATTCCTGACTGGCAAGTACCGCAGCGAGGCTGATCTTTCCAAGAGCAAGGCGCGAGGCGGCGGTGTGAAGGAATATCTCAACCCGCGTGGCATGCGCGTATTGGAAGCGCTGGACGCGGTCGCCGAGCGAAACGCGGCGACGCCAGCGCAAGTGGCTCTGGCCTGGTTGATGGCAAGGCCCGGCATCACCGCACCAATTGCCAGTGCGACGTCGATCGAGCAGCTCCAAGACATTGCCGGCGCTTTGATGCTGGAGCTTTCACCCCTCGACCTCGCCGATCTCGACAAGGCCAGCACGGATTGACGCCCAAATTGCCTGGTCACGGTGAACAGATGACTCTCGCCTATTGGCCACGCTGTCGGCTCGCCGTATAAGCTAGCGGCTTGCTCGTTCTGGCTGCTTGCATGTTCAGGAAACTCGTTCCGCTGTTGCTGGTGACCCTGCTCGCCAGCGCTTGCGCAAAGCTGCCACCACGCCCCGATACGGTCGTGCAGCACAGCTTGCCCAGCGGTCAGTCGACGGTGCTTGATCGCATCGTTCAGCCAGCACTCGACCAGCATCCGGGCCAGTCCGGGTTTCGCCTGCTCTCCGCGAATGAAGACGCCTTCGCGATGAGAGTCATCTCTGCGCGCCGTGCGGAACGCAGCCTGGATGCGATGTACTACATCTGGCATAACGACCTCACCGGCAGGTTGATGGCGCGCGAGGCTCTGGCTGCGGCCGATCGAGGTGCTCGCGTGCGCCTGCTGATGGACGATAACGACGCACGCGTGAAGGACGCCGGGTTTGCTGCACTCGCCGCGCATCCAAAGATCGAGGTACGACTTTTCAACCCTTTTGCGACACGCAGCGGTGCCATGTTCCAGGTCGTCGAGGGTTTGACGAGGTTCAAGCGGCTCAACCGGCGCATGCACCACAAGGTATGGATTGCGGACAATCGCATCGCCATTTCTGGTGGACGAAATCTTGGTGATGAGTATTTCGGAGCAAATCAGAACCTTGATTTCCTTGATCTCGATGTCGCCATGGTGGGTCCGGTAGTGCAAGCCCACAGCGAGGTTTTTGACACATTCTGGAACAGCCCCGCAACCTGGCCAATCGCAGCGCTCGGCGCTGGCCGGGTTACAGCGAAGGCGCTGAACACGCTGCGCAAGGACCTCGACGCGGCCTTCGACGACGACCGTGCGAGTCCATTCCTCGAAAGCATTAGCGAGGACAACTCGGTGCAGAGGTTGATGGAAGGCGACTGGACGCTGTCATGGACCAGCACCTGGAAACTGCTGTCCGACCTGCCGGGCAAAATCTTCAAGGAGGAAGGTACGTCCGCGGTTCTACCCGGCTTGGAACAGGCCTTCAACGGCGCAAAGCAACGCGTCGTCATCGTTTCTCCGTATTTTGTGCCGGGCGACGACAGCACCAAGGCGCTGACGACACGGGTGAAAAACGGCACTCGGGTGGTCGTACTCACCAATTCACTGGCTGCAACCGACGTGGCGCTGGTTCACGGCGGCTATGCCTCGCATCGGCGGGAACTACTGCGCGGAGGCGTCGAGTTGTACGAGTTCAAGAACGTCGGCACGCAGACCAGGCTGAGTCTGATCGGCTCTTCGCAGGCCAGCCTGCATACCAAGGCAGCGCTGGTTGATCGGCGGGTTGCCTTCGTCGGCTCGTACAACCTGGATCAGCGTTCGACTGTGTTGAATACCGAAATGGGCGTGCTCATTGAACAGCCCGAGATCGCAGCCGAGGTGGAGCGACTGATCGCAACACAGACTGCGGGAGAGCGTGCTTGGCGCGTCAGCATCGGCGCAAACGGATTTCTGCAATGGAGCGATGGCGAAGTGATCTCGCACACCGATCCGGACGCCAGCGTCAGCCGCAAGATCCAGGCCTGGCTGGCCCAGATGCTTCCCATCGAATCGCAACTGTAGAGGTTGTGGCATTCTTCGGCTCACAAAAACCTGGGAGTCGCAATGAATCTGCCAACACCATTCCATCGACGATGCGCCATCTTGCTGGCTGGCGCGACATTGCTGATCGCGTACGCCAGCGCGTTCGCTGCGGGATTGCCATCCAAGCAATATCCGATCGAAGCCTTCATCGACACGCTGGGCTTGCAGGGTGCATCGTTTTCGGCCGATGAAAGCAGAATCCTTTTCTCGTCGAACAAGTCGGGAATCTGGAATGCGTACTCGATCCCGGTCGGTGGCGGCGACTGGACGCAGGTAACCCGCTCCACGACCGACAATAACTACGCGGTTGCCTACTTCCCGAACGACGACCGCTTACTGGTAACCCGCGACCAAGGCGGAAATGAGCTTAACCACCTGTTCGTCGTCGATGCGGATGGAAAGTTGAAAGACCTCACGCCTGGAGACAAATTGAAGGCGCAGTTCTACGGCTTCAGCCATGATGGCAAGGGGTTTTTCGTAGCCACCAACGAACGCGATCCGAAGTACTTTGACCTGTATCGCTACGACGCCAAGGACTACAAGCGCGAACGTGTGTTCGAGAACACCGAGGGCTTCGATGTCGGAAGAATCTCGCACGACGAGAAGTGGCTGGCTCTCGGCAAGACCCGAACCACTAACGATTCGGACCTGTTTGTCGCCAACCTTGCCAGCGGCAAGCGCACGAAGGTTTCCGAGCACAAGGGCAACGCGAATTTCGATTCGCGTGACTTCAGCCCAGACTCGGCGTGGTTCTACTACACGGCGAACGACGACGGCGAATTCTCGCAACTGCGCCGCTACCACCTCGCTGACGGCAAGACGGAACTGGTACGCAAGGCCGACTGGGATGTAACCAACGCGTTCTTCTCGCACGACGGAAAGTATCTGGTCACTGCGACCAACGAGGATGGCAGCACCAAGATTCGCGTCGACGATGCCGCCAGCGGCAAGCCAGTCACTCTGCCGGTGTTGCCTGCCGGTGAAATTCGCGGACTGGTCATTGCGCGTTCCGAAAAAAAGATGGCGTTCTACGTCAACGGTGATCGCTCACCGAACGATCTCTACGTGCTCGATTTTGGCAGACAGCCGAAACGCCTGACCAATACGTTGAATCCGGCGATCGATCCAAAAGACCTGGTTGAATCGCAGGTCGTCCGCTTCAAGAGTTTCGACGGCATGAGCATTCCGAACATTCTCTACAAACCGCATCAGGCGAATGCAAAAGCCAAGGCGCCAGCGCTGGTTTGGGTGCACGGCGGGCCCGGCGGGCAGACCACGCGCGCTCACAGTGCGTTGCTGCAATTCTTCGCCAACCATGGTTACGTGCTGCTGGGCATCAACAACCGTGGCAGTTCCGGTTACGGCAAAACATTTTTCGCCGCCGATGACGGCAAGCATGGCCGCGAGCCGTTGTGGGACACCATCGCCGCGAAGAAATACCTGCAATCGCTGGACTATGTAGACCCTGATCGCATCGGCATCATCGGTGGCAGCTACGGCGGCTACATGGTCGCGGCCGCGCTGGCGTTCAATCCCGATGAATTCGCGGTTGGCGTGGATATCTTCGGCGTTACCAACTGGCTGCGCACGCTGGAAGGCATCCCGGCTTGGTGGGAAGCACAACGCGAGGCGCTGTACCAGGAAATTGGCAATCCGCAAACGCAGCGCGAGATGCTGGTCGAGATTTCGCCCGCGTTTCACGGCGACAAGATCACCAAGCCACTAATGGTCCTGCAAGGCAAGAACGATCCCCGCGTGCTGCAAGCGGAGTCGGATGACTTGGTCGCCGCAGCTCGCAAGAACGGCACGCCGGTCGAATACATCGTGTTCGACGACGAAGGCCACGGCTTCAGCAAGAAGAAGAACCAGATCGACGGCTACGGCAAGGTGCTGGTGTTCCTCGACAAGTACCTGAAGAACGCGCCGCTGAAGAAGTCTTAGTCACCACGTATGCCCGCCGAACATCACGTTCGGCGGCGACAAATCCCAACAATCTCGTCATTCCTGCGCAGGCGGGAATCCATTTTGATCTTCGTCAGGTCACGAAATACGCAGCAAGATCAACATGGATCCCCGCCTGCGCGGGGATGACGAAAACTACCGCTTGAGCCTGCAATGACCGCCAACTTTCGCACCTTACTTGCCGTTTCGTTGGTTACAGCGCTCGCCGCATGCGACCGCCCGCCCGCTCCAACAACGCCCGCGCCGGTCACCGAAACAGCGCCAGCAACCATCCCGACACCGCCAGCACCAAAACCCGCATTCGGCAGCTTCGGCTTCGACACCACCGGCATGAATCCGGACATCGCCGCAGGTGATGACTTCTTCAGTCACGTCAACGGTCACTGGGTCGACAGCACCGAGATTCCGGCCGACCGCTCGCGCATGAGCAATTTTTCGATCATCGCGGACCAGGTCGAGAAAGACATCCGCGTCATCCTCGACGGCGCATCCGCTGACCGCGCCGCCGAGGGCGAACGCCGACAGATCGGCGACTACTACGCCGCGTTCATGGACGAAAACGGCAACGCCGCGAAAGGCATCGCGCCGCTCAAGCCGCAACTCGATGCCATCGCCGCGATCCCCGACAAGAAGGCATTGGCGACCGCCCTGGGTGAAACCCTGCGCACCGATGTCGACTTGCTCAACGCCACCAACTACCACACCGATCATCTGTTCGGCCTGTGGATTTCATCGGACTTGAACGATCCCAGTCGCTACGCCCCCTACTTGGTGCAAGGCGGGCTCGGTATGCCCGATCGCGACTTTTACCTCGAAGACGGACGCATGGCGGAACTGCGAACGCAGTATCAAACGCATGTCGCCAAGATGCTCACCCTCGCCGGCGTCGAAAGCGCCGATGCAAAAGCAGTGCGCGTCGTCGCCCTGGAAACAGCCATGGCCCGCGTCCACGCCTCACAGCTCGAAACCAATGATGTCGCCAAGGGCAACAATGTCTGGACGATGACGCAGTTCCCGAAAAAAGCACCGGGACTGGATTGGGCTGCTTTCTGGTCAGCGGCGGGACTGCAGAAGCAATCCTCGTTCGTGGTCTGGCAACCAGCGGCGATCACGGGCCTGTCCCACTTGGTCAAGAGCGAATCGCTGGATAGCTGGAGAGACTGGCTGACCTTCCATGCGATTGATGGTGCAGCGGATGTTTTGCCGACGGAATTTTCGGCGCAGCACTTCGCGTTCCACGACGCAGCTCTATCCGGCACGCCGCAGCAGAAGGAGCGCTGGAAGCTCGCCATCGATGCCAGCAACCACGCACTCGGCGAAGCCATCGGCAAGGTCTACGTCGAACGCCACTTCACGCCGGAAACCAAAGCGCGCGCTGACGAAATGGTCGCGAACATCATTGCCGCATTCGGCAAGCGCATCGACGCAGTCGAATGGATGAGCGCGGCAACCAAGGCGAAGGCGCAGGCCAAGCTCGCCACGTTGACCGTCGGCATGGGATATCCCGAACAGTGGCATGACTATTCCACGCTGGAAGTTCGTCGCGACGATGCGCTGGGCAATGCCGAGCGTGCATCCATGTACGAGTACCAGCGCCAACTGGCCAAACTCGGCAAGCCGATGGATCGCGGCGAGTGGTACATGCTGCCGCAGGAAGTGAACGCGCTTAACGTGCCGCTCGAGAATCGCCTGATCTTCCCCGCCGCGATCCTGCAGCCACCCTTCTTTGACGGTGCCGCCGATGACGCGGTCAACTACGGCGGGATCGGCATGGTCATCGGCCACGAGATCACCCACAGCTTCGACAACAGCGGCGCGCTTTTCGACGAGAACGGTCGCTATTCAAACTGGTGGACGCCGGAAGACCTCAAGCAATTCGAAGCAGCCGGTTCCGCTTTGGCAAGTCAGTTCGATGCCTATGCGCCCTTCCCCGACCTGCACGTCAACGGCAAGTTGACCCTCGGCGAAAACATCGCCGACGTTGCCGGCCTCGCGACCGCGTACGACGCCTACACGCAGTCACGCGTAGGCAAACCGGACGTGGCCATCGATGGCTACACACCCGATCAACGTTTCTTCCTCGGCTTCGGCCAGACTTGGCGCGGCAAGTATCGCGAGCCGGCCCTGCGCAACCTTGTCTTGACCAACGTGCACGCGCCAGGACAGTTCCGCACCCAGACGGTGCGCAACAACGATGCCTGGTATCCGGCATTCGATGTGAAGGAAGGCCAGAAGCTGTATCTCGCAGCGGATCAGCGAGTAAAGGTCTGGTGACGAGCATGCAGTACGTTCGCTTCGGCAACACCGGCCTTAAGGTTTCGCGGCTGTGCCTGGGCTGCATGAGCTTTGGCGTGCCCGAACGTGGCGCACATCCGTGGACGCTGGATGAACAACGCAGCCAGCCGTTGCTGCGTCATGCGGTCGAGAACGGCATCAATTTTTTCGATACGGCGAACAGTTATTCCGATGGCACGTCGGAAGAGATCGTGGGGCGGGCGCTAAAGACATTGTTGCCGCGCGAAGAAGCTGTCATCGCGACCAAGGTCTATTTCCCGCCGGGCTTCGATGATGTTTCGAACAAGCCCAATGCAACGGGCTTGTCGCGCAAGGCGATCCTGCATGGCATCGACGAAAGCCTGCGTCGGCTAGGTACCGATTACGTCGACCTCTACCAGATCCATCGCTGGGACTACGACACGGCCATCGAGGAAACGCTGGAAACGCTGCACGACGTGGTCAAGTCCGGCAAGGCACGCTACATCGGCGCATCGTCGATGCATGCCTGGCAATTCGCACAAGCCATCTATACCTCGCGACTGCACGGCTGGACCGAATTCATCAGCATGCAGAACCACGTCAACCTGCTCTACCGCGAAGAAGAACGCGAAATGTTGCCTCTCTGCGAAGAAATGGGCATCGCGGTGATGCCGTGGAGCCCACTCGCACGCGGTCGCCTCACCCGCGACTGGAATGTAAGCACGGAACGCGTCGGCAGCGATGTGTATGGCAACCGTCTTTACGCAGCCAGTGAAGAAGCCGACCGCCGCGTCGTCGAAGCGGTCGCGGCGGTAGCGCAAGCGCGTGGAATTCCACGTGCGCAAGTCTCGATGGCGTGGCTTCTGCAAAAATCCGCGATCACATCGCCAATCATCGGCGCGACCAAGATCAGCCATCTCGACGATGCGCTCGCTGCGCTCGAAGTTGAACTCTCCGATGCCGAGATTGAACGACTCGAAGCATCCTACGTCCCGCATCCGACGGCCGGGTTTCGCTGACGTTCAATGTGTTGCGAGCCGCGACTCCATACGAAAGCGCGACTCAGCTTTTCAACTTGTAACCAGTCTTGAATACCCACCAGACGCCGACCAGGCTTAGCGTGAGGAAGCCCAGGATTGCGGTAAGGCTGACCCAGATGTTGACGTCGGCCTGGCCATAGAAGCTCCAGCGAAAACCGCTGATGAGATAGACCACCGGGTTGAACAGGGTGATCTTCTGCCACATCGGCGGCAGCATGTTGATCGAATAAAACGCGCCGCCGAGGAAGGTCAGCGGGGTCACCACCATCAGCGGGATCACCTGCAATTTCTGGAAGTCATCCGCCCACAGACCAATGATGAAACCGAACAGGCTGAAGCTGACGGCCGTGAGCAAAAGGAAACCGATCATCCAGACCGGATGCTGGATTTCGTAGTCCACGAATAGTCGTGCCGTAATCAGGATCAATATCCCGAGGACCAGTGACTTCGTAGCCGCCGCGCCGACATAGCCCAACACTACCTCCACCCACGACACCGGTGCCGACAGCAGTTCGTAGATCGTGCCGGCCCACTTCGGCATGTAGATGCCGAACGATGCATTGGAAATGCTCTCGTTGAGCAACGAAAGCATGATGAGGCCCGGGATGATGAAGGCCCCGTAGCTGACCCCGCCGATGTCGCCCATGCGCGAGCCGATCGCGGCACCGAATACGACGAAATACAGCGACGTGGAAAGAACGGGCGAAGCGATGCTTTGGGTCAGCGTGCGGAACGTGCGCGCCATTTCGAAACGATAGATGGCGCGAATGCCATGCCAGTTCATGCGCGCACCTCGCTGCGATCATTCTCGCGGTCGGAATGGACCAGGTCGACGAAGATTTCTTCCAACGAACTTTCGCTGGAGCGCAGGTCCTTGAAGTCGATACCAAGCTCACCGAGGCGTTTCAACAATCCAACAATGCCTGACTCATCCGCCTGTGCGTCGAACGTGTAAACCAGAGTATTGCCCTCGTCGATGAGTTCCAGCGGGAGGTTCGACAGCTCACTCGGCAGTTCGACCAGCGAATTCTGTAACTGCAACGTCAATTGTTTCTTGCCGAGCTGGCGCATCAGCACATCCTTGTCCTCGACCAGGATCAATTCGCCGTTGCGCATCACGCCAATGCGGTCGGCCATCTCCTCGGCTTCCTCGATGTAGTGCGTGGTCAGGATGATGGTGACGCCGTTGTCGCGCAGCTCGCGAACCATGCGCCACATATCGCGACGCAGCTCCACGTCAACGCCTGCGCTGGGTTCGTCGAGAAACAGGATTCGCGGTTCGTGTGACAACGCCTTGGCAATCAACACGCGCCGCTTCATGCCGCCGGACAAGGTCATGATCTTGCTGTTGCGCTTGTCCCACAGCGACAGATCGCGCAGCACCTTTTCCAGATGTGCGGGATTTGGCGGCTTGCCAAACAGGCCGCGACTGAATTTCATCGTCGCCAGCACCGATTCGAATGCATCGGTAGAAAGCTCCTGCGGCACCAGGCCTATCTTTTCACGTGCTGCGCGGTATTCTCGAACCACGTCGTGGCCGTCGGCGGTCACGCTGCCTTCGCTGGCGTTGACGATACCGCAGATGATACTGATCAAGGTCGTCTTGCCCGCGCCGTTCGGGCCAAGCAAGGCGAAGATTTCACCCTTGCGAATATCGAGATTGATCGACTTCAGCGCCTGATGGCCGGATGCGTAGGTCTTGCTGACATTTTGTATGGAAAGAATGGCGGTCACGCGTGCTCGCTACACAGGAAATAGGGCGTCATCCTAACGGACCACCGTGAAATCAGCAGCCGCGGGGCATCGACCCGCGTTTACTGGCCTCGTGAAAGCCAAGCCAGCGCCCGCTCACGTTCGACATCACGTCCGGCAATGACGTCGGTGACCTTGGTTACTACGGCAATATCCGGATCAACGCCACGATCGGGCTGCGCCGTCTTGGGCATCCAGGCCAACAACGGGATGTCAACCGCGACGCCCGAGTACGGCAGCGTCAGCCAGGCAAGTTGCCCGCCGTTGAGTCCGCGCAGGTTGCCACCGGTTGTTCGACCAACCAGAGTCGCGGCGCCGCTGTACTTCAGGTTGCGCGCAATCAGATAGCCGGCGGAACTCATGCGTGGCCCGATGAGCGCGACGACGCGTCCGCGAAACGGTTTGGCGACGGGCGCAATGATGCGGTCCGCTGGTTGCTCGCGCAGCAACCAGTTTCGGCCACCGCCCTGCACGACCTGGTCGGTGCGATCAAAAAAGTCGAAGTCCCACGTATCGAGGTAGCGGGCCAGCCGATAGGGCACTCGCTCATATGCCGACTCCGCACGTGGTGCGGGCAACCTATGCGGACTGTCGATGAGATGAGACAACAGCGCATCGCCGATGGCGTCGTCCCCACCTTCGTTCTGGCGCAGATCGATGACGAGGCTCTCAATGCGCTGCGCCGCCAAGGCATCGAAGCTACGTTCAAGAAAACTCTTCCAATCAAAGTCGTCTCGCCAGAACGAAAACGTCGGCAGGGTCAGCGTCGCCACTCCGCGGTCGATGTGAAACCGCCATGCGTCCGATTCCGGCAGCACGAGGCCAGCCGCCAGCAAAGTCGCTTCACGGACCTTGTCGGTTGTCGCTGTGACAGCCGCGTTTCTCGCAACTCCCCGCGGATCTCGCAGGCGAAGCTGATATCGACCATCAACTGGCGGATGCAACAGTGGCAACAAGCGGTCTAGTGCACCGCCATCGACGGTGCTGTCGATCTGGGAGCGGCGCTTGCCGTCACTGCTGCCATCGGCACGCATGTAGGGCAGCATTTCGGCAATCAATGCGGCCGCACGCCGACCGTCAATCGCCAGAATTTCGTCATGCGTGCGGATACCCGCATTCGAACTTGCTGTCACCAGCATGCGGTCGCCGATCAAGCGCACATGAACGGGCAGCACCGGCAAGGCGGCCAGGCGCGCCTGCATGGCGTCGGATTGGTTGAGTGGATTCGTCCAGGTATGTCCACAGCGCACCGCAGCCGCAAGTCGCGATGCGACTCGATACATCTGGACGGCGTCGATTCCGTTGGCGACATCAATCGCGGCGCGTGCGAACTCTGCGTCGAGTTTCTCGGCGGTGATGTATCGATAAAGGCCGGGATGGAGCTCGGTCAGAGCGCGCTGCAAAAGCCTCAGTTCGCTGGCTGCCTGTTCGGCGGTCAGTGTGGCAACGACCGGCGTGGCGAAACTGGGATTGGTGAAGAGAGACAGCAGCAGGATGCAGAGAATTCGGAACATGATCGGCTCGCGACGGGATGGCGGCCGCAAAGGTGTCATGCCCGCGTTTTGGCGTCGTCCCAAAGCCTGAATTTCGCGGCGATTTATGTTTTGGCACGCGACGCCATCGACCTTGCACGAAACTGGGTCGGCGTCAGACCGGCTTGCGACTTGAAGACGCGATTGAAACTGGTCTTCGAACTGAAGCCCGCAGCGAACGCGATTTCCAGCAAGTCGCCGTCAGCGATCGGGTTGGCCAACTGGCGCTCGACCTCGGCGACCCGCAGGCGATTGATCGCATCGTTGAAGCTCAGACCGAGTCCTTCATTGAGCCCGCGCGACAAGTACGCGGTGTTGGTACCAAGTAGGCGCGCCAACCGTTCCAAGCTCAGTTCGGGATCGCGCCAACAACCTTGCGCGGCGGTTTGCTCCAGCCAGCGGTGACCCTGAGCACGCCAGTCACGCGTCGCAACCTCGGGCGGCGCAGGAATCAGGCTAGCCACGACAGATGTCGTCGGTTCGACGAACCCGGCAGGAACGGGATATCGGTGGTCGGCGTGACGCCAACCTTCCAGTCCGAGGATCACGATCAGCGCACAAAAGCCCGCATATAGCGGAAAGCGCTGGTAATAGTTGAATGTGCCGACTGTGCTCATCGCCTCAAAAATTGCCCATGCTGGCAATGCCAGTGCGAACAGCAACAGCATGTTTCGCAGCCACTCGATGCGGTAGTCCTCGCGGTTGCTGACATGGCCGTCCAACCAAAGTTGGTAGTGACGATAGGTGCGCAGCGCAAGCCACAGGTACAACGCCATCGACACGATCTCCAGCAATGTTTCGGCAGGATCGATCCAGCGCTCGTGGACACTGGCGTTCCATGCATTCTTGACGGCCATCGGCTGCGCAAACATCACTGACCGATATCCAAACTGAAGCGCGCCGGGCAGCAGGTGCCATGCCCAACCCGTTGGCAATGTCGATGAGGTCAGACGCTTTACGTGCAGATACAGCAAAGGCCCGAATGCAAGGCCGACCGTGAAGGGTGCGAACGAAAGCCAAGGGTATGCTCCGTAGTAGCCCGCGAAACCCAGGATGTAGGGACCGAGCTTGAGCACGATCAGCACGATCAGCGCCGCGAATAGTTGATTTGCGCTGCGATTACGCGGGGTGCAACACAGCAGCATGGCGACCACCAGGCCGAACAAGGCGCCCAGGGCCAGCGTAGTGCTCCAGGTGCCGAATCGGATCATCGGTGCAGTCTAACGTCTGACAAAGTCGGCTTCGCGATTCTGTCGGCGATCGCTGCCGGAAATCGATTGTCGGCGTCGTGTCGATTTCTGGCGCGCCCGTTCGTCGAGGAAATTACAGATGCTTCACTCAAACCGGAGAAACGAACATGCGCGTCATGGTAATGGTCAAAGCTAGCCCGTCGTCGGAAGCGGGCCAGATGCCGAGCGAAAAACTGCTTTCCGACATGGGGAGGTACAACGAGGAACTGGTCAAGGCGGGCATCCTGCTGGCGGGTGAAGGCCTTCATCCCAGCAGCAAGGGATTTCGCGTGGCATTTTGCGGCGCCTCGCGAACCCTGATGGATGGGCCATTTGGTGAAACAAACGAGCTGGTTGCCGGATTCTGGCTTTGGCAAGTCCGCTCAATGGACGAAGCCATCGAATGGGTAAAGCGTTGTCCCAACCCGATGTCGGAGGACTCCGAGATCGAGATTCGCCAAGTGTTCGAAGCTGAAGACTTCGGCGCTGAGCTGACGCCCGAGTTACGCGAGCAGTCTGATCGCATCTTCGCGCACGCGGCAGCGAACGCCGCCACGAAATCCTGATCCAAAACCTCAAACAGGCCCACCCACGATGAAACTCAATACGTACCTGCAATTCAACGGCAACTGCGAGGCTGCGTTGGCTTTCTATGCCGAAATATTCAATGGAAAAGTGGATCTGATGCGCTTTCGCGACGCGCCGCCTTGCGAGGGAATGGATGCGCCGCCGCCGGATCACATCATGCATGGCTGTATGACATTCGCCGACCAGAGCCTGATGGGAACGGACGCCACAATGGGCGCACAGGCTGAGTCGATGAAGGGCGCGCACGTCGTCATCAACACCGACGATGCGACGCAAGCCGAGGAGATCTTCGCCGCTTTGGAACTTGGCGGCAACGTCCAGATGTCGCTCGCGAAGACGTTCTGGGCCGAACGCTACGGCATCGTCACCGACCGCTTCGGAACCGCGTGGATGATCAACTGCGCCGCCGCCGAGTGATCGAGCGTGCCACGCATCGCCGAAACCCTCGTCGATTCGATTGGCTTGATTCGCGATGAGTGCGGTGGTGTCATCGCACCTGATGACTACGACAGCCAAACCGAAATCCGTCCTGCGCACCATCGACGCGGTGTGGCGTATCGAATCGCCGCGTCTGATTGCGGGTTTGGTGCGCATGCTTCGCGATATCGGCG